>JBCCXG010000010.1:0-25121 GCA_039191945.1 Bacteroidota bacterium | reverse complement strand
GGAGGACCCTCGGAAGTCCGTAGCTCGCCGAGCGTCGAAGCTGCTCGGTCAGTTAGAGAAGCGATGAGCAATCAAAAGCATCCTGTCACCATGAGCTCAGCAGAAAAACTAAAAGAACTTTTAAGTTTAGGTGTTTTGCCTCCGAGCCTGTTACTTCGGTAGTTGTTTTTAATTACATCATGGATCAAACGCAAATCAAGGACACACCCGAGGTATACGGCGCATTAGAAGCCAAATGTGCCGAAATCGGATTCACGATGCCGTCAGATGTTTTCATTGGCACGCTGCTGAAGTCGCTCATTGCTTCTAAGCCCAATTCGAACATACTCGAATTGGGCACCGGTATCGGGCTATCGCTCGCATGGATGATCGAAGGTCTCGACGCACAAAGTCGCTTGACCAGCGTCGACAACGACCCTCAGCTGACAAACATTGCGAAGGAGTTTTTCGGTCATGATCAAAGGGTGAATCTGGTTTGTATGGATGGCGCCGATTGGATTCTAAATTATCAGGGCCCAAGCTTCGATCTGATTTTTGCCGATGCCTGGCCAGGTAAGTACGGCGAACTGGACGAAACCCTTGCACTTTTGAAGGTGGGCGGGCTGTATGTGATTGACGACATGACTCCCGCATCGGATTGGCCCGAGGGCCATGCAGAAAAGGCGACCCGTCTGATCGCTTACCTCGAAGGCCGCGATGACCTGACCATAACCAAAATGGAGTGGTCCACCGGCGTGATCATCTGCACGCGCACAGCCTGAGTCAAGCCTTCACCACCGACTTTGCATTTGTGGTCACTGGCCCCCGTGCAACTGTTGCACGAATAAAGGCATGTTGAGTAACTTGGTCGCCTCGGATGTCTTGCTGGCATTTGGAGGACAATCCCAAACCCTGATGGACGACCAACAACTCACCGACTACCTACTGGACCGACCCAAGGAGATCACCAATGAGGTGCTGGACTTTTACCAGCAACATCCGGAGGAGCTTGAAATGGTCACCAACCGCGAGGAGATACAACTGGGTATCCTCAAATACTTCTTTTTTATCGCGGTATTCTTCATTGGCGGCGCACGTACAACCGTGTACTTACTCTCAGATTTTGAACCCAACTACTTTACGGAGGTGGTGCTGGAGTTCATCTTCGAGGTGGGCAATGCCATACTGGGAGGTGTACTCGCCGCTTTTCTCATCGAGCGGCTGCAAAAGAAGCAATACGAGAAAAATGTTAGGTACAAGAGAGAGGTCCTGAGGTTACTAGATGAGCGCAAGGCCAAACAAGTCAAAGGAACATCTGATTAACCACCTATGTGTCTACAGAAGAAATTGAAACTACCCATCGTCCGATGAGAATCCTATTCTTCGCTATTGTGATGTTATTGACGCTTCGAGCTGTCTCTCAAACGCAAGATGATAGCACAGGCACGGTGGCAAGCCGGATCTTCTTACCTTCGATTGATATCGGCTACGTGTCTCCAAACTCGGATCTTCTTGGAGCGGGAATTAAAATCCTGACGGCGATCGAGTACCGATTAAGAAACAACAACGACTTTTTCCTGAGACTTACTTACGACACGTACGCTTCAAAGTACGAGTTTAGCCAGGAAACCACCACCACCAATACCATTGAGGGCACGGTCCAATTCTCCGATCTGTACCTATCTCCCGGCTATCGATTCGGAGATAACAAAATGAGGCTGATGCTCACCTTCATGCCCGGCATTAAGTTTTATGAGTTTCCTACCGGGTCAGTCGACAACAGCAGCATCGTCATCAGACAACAGAGCAAGTCCATTTTTACGACTTCAGCGCTGGCGACTTTCGAATACTATTTCGATTCAAAATCGGCATTCACCCTTAGTTTGTATCACAATCAGGTTTGGCGTGATATAGACTTTTGGGAGGATGGGCGTACTGCCTTCGGTGTCTCTGTGGGGTTCATCACTTCCCTAGTGGAGAACTAACTAAAGGCAGTCAACGCTTTTATACAGGAAAAAGAAAGGAACCAAGCCATGAGGGCACAGATAGACGTTCGTCACAACATTCTTGAGCAGTTTGCCAGACAGTTGGGCGTTTTGCCCGGTAATGATCGATTACACGTGGATACATCTGTGGGTCAGGGACAGATTCGGCTCGTCAGACTCCCAGGTCAAATGGAACTTTATCACTTCCAGGTGCTACTGAAAGAGTCTTTTGAAATCGCTTCCAGGAACCCCGCGGATAGTGACTGGTTGCTGGTCAATATCAATTTGTCAGAAAAGGAGATAGCAAAGACGGTCAATAATCAGGCACTTAGTATTCAAAAGCACCTCCCGTCTGGAATGCTTTTGTACACCCCAGAGACGGAGGTTTACAGCGTTTCGCCTCCGGACGTTCCGTTTTCTATTGTACTGCTTCGTTTCCATCGATCCCTACTCGACCGATACCCAAATGAGTACTTGAATACTGCGACTACATCTGGAGCGGCCATTATCTACGAGGACCTGGATGCCCAATCCGAAAGGCTTTTACACAATGCGGTGAAGCCTGAGGAGAACATGCTAATAGTGCATGCTCACGTATTGGAAGTTCTTGGACGCTTCTTTGAGAAACTGCGGAGTCGTGAAGTCCAATCGCATTCCGAGCGATTGCATCCAGCTGACCTCAAAGGTCTCTTTATGGCATGTGCGCGATTGCGAGACCCTTTTGACAATGAATTGCCGTCCGTTGATGAACTGTCGAGAATTGCCGGTATGGGCACGACCAAATTCAACACTAGCTTCAAGCAAGTCTTTGGTACTACCCCACTGAGGTACAACCTAAAGATCAAAATGGAGTATGCACGTGACCAGTTGTCACAAAAATTGAATTCGCCCTCCGAAATCAGCTACCAATTGGGATATTCTCATCCTTCCAAATTTACCGCTGCCTTCAAAAGGGAGTTTGGTGTCCTACCCTCTGAGGTCTAGCGATCCTGTCGTCTAGGGACAAACAGTTGTTTTTTGGGGATAACCCGGATCTGTGTAGAGACCGGACTTTTGTACAAAAATTCTCTAATCAATATGAAGATTTTTGTCACAGGAGGATCGGGGTTTGTCGGTCAGAATATTGTACCCTTCCTCATCAAAGAAGGTCATCAGATTTCGGCATTGGTCAGAAGCTCAAAATCTGCGGAAAAGGTAAGAAGTCTTGGGGCAACACCGGTTATGGACGATTTGACGGCCATGTCGAAAAATACTGAGTTTGCCTTGGCGGAATGCGCCGCCGTGGTTCACATGGCCGCATATATGGACTTTACTTACGATCCATCGCCCTACTATGAGATTAATGTAGAGGCAACGGAGCATCTGCTGGAGCTGTCGCAAGTGGCAGGTATCAAACAGTTCATTTACATGAGCGCTGCTCCTGTTGTACCGGGCTCCCCCATCGTTAACCTGACGGAAGACGAGGCCGGGGAAGCTTTACCCAAGTCACTCTACCCAAAGACGAAGGCACTCGCCGAAAGAGCCGTATTGGCGGCGAACTCAGCTGACTTCAAGACCCTCTCTCTAAGGCCTCCAGCCATTTGGGGGCCGAAGAATCACCACTACGAGATGCTTTTCGACAATGCTCAAAAAGGCAGATGGAGATGGATTGGAGGTAGTCACCAGGTACTGTCGACGATTCACGTCAGAAACCTTGCGAGTGCTATTGCCTCAGCGCTAGGATCTGAGATTGGGGGAGAGGCCTTTTTTGTGACGGATGGAGACCGACGCTCTATGCGTACTACTTTTCGATCGATTATGGAAGCACATCAGATCGAACCCGGTGAGAAGGAGCTTCCTCGCAGCGTTGCAGTCCTGCTGGCACATGTGTTTGGAGGTCTTTGGAAGTTCTTAAAGCTGAAATCGCGTCCTCCCGTTGTCCCATTGATGATCCGCTTGATGGCCACGGAGTTTTCTGTCTCAGATCAGAAGGCGAGGACTCAGCTCGGGTATCGCAACGTGATTTCATTTGAGGAGGGCATCAAGGAATTAGCTGAAGGGATATGAAAAGTATGATGAGAGCGCTATGTACGACATGTCTGTTCGTCATGCACCAATTTGGCTTTGCTCAGGTGCAGGCGGATGATCTCTTGGGCACCTATTGGACTGAACAAAGGACAGGCAAGATCGAAATCTTCAAGGAGGGAGGGAAGTACTTTGGCCGGATCCTGTGGCGTGAGGAACCGAGACAGGATACCGAGAATCCGGACAGATCACTGAGAAATCGAAGTGTCGTTGGTATCACCTTTCTTAAGGATTTTGTATTTGATGGAGAGGAAGAGTGGGGAGGGGGTGAAGTTTACTCCATCGCCAACGGCGGTACATACAGCGGAAAGATCTGGCTTGAAGACGAAGGGCAGGTCTTGAAGATGAGGGGCTACATGGGGTTTTCTCTTTTGGGCAAAACAATGACCCTGATGAGAGTGGATGATTGATTGGTACGATGGTCGAAGCGGACTTTAGGTTATGAATGTTTTAAGAAAGAATTGATCGATATCAAGTGGTGGAGTCTTATATTTAATGGTCGGGGAATGCAAGGCTCCTCAGCTTTTCATCACTCCGCTTAGAAGGCGTGGCCTGGTCCTGCCTGGAAAACCTGACCAAACCGATGAATATAAAGAGGAAGCTTCCGCTCCCATTTTTGGGTATTTGCCTTTTGCTGGGTGGCCGCACAGCAAAAGGTCAAGATGTCGATATCAAATCTGTTGTGCTGAAAGGTGGTGATGTCATCGTCAACTACGATTTGCTGGACACAGACCTTGATCATCGTTACACACTCAATCTCTTCTCCTCACTAGATGAGTTTGTCCAGCCGCTGGAGCTAGTGGAAGGCGATATTGGGATCGATCAGGAAGTAGGCGGCAACAAGCAGGTCGTTTGGCATGCCCGTGAAGAGTTAGGTGCAGACTTTAAGGGGAGCTTTTCTTTGGATCTTAAAGGCCGACTTTATATCCCGTTTGTGGTGCTCAATAACTTTGATAGTTACGAAAAGCTAAAACGAGGACGGCCTTACAATCTCACTTGGGCGGCTGGTCGAGGAAGTAGTGTCCTCACGTTTGACCTCTTCAATAAGAAGGATGAGCTGGTGCACACCTTCACCAATGTGGCCAATGTGGGTGAGTACGAATTGGTCATTCCGAAAAGTGTGAAACCGGGCCGGGGGTATTACATGGAGATTTCTGATCAAAGCAACAAAGATGACTTGATCCGAACGGAGCCTTTCAATATCAATCGAAAAGTACCGCTGCTGTTGACTGGAGCCTTGATCGGTGCCGCGCTGACAAGCGGCTATGTGATCTTGACCAATCTGCCTTCGGACTCTTCAGATCCGTCTCCGGATCCTGGATCGACTTTTCTGCCGGATCCTGTTTTGCCCGGCACCAACTAGTGAAGCCAACCATTGATGCTGATGAGCGCCACTGAGCTTCCCCCCTTTACGACGAGTTTCACCCCGCGAGTGCCAGAGTTGCTGTCTCACTTACGTTGCAGTTTGATGCTCAGTACCTATCAGGCCGGCAAAGTCGTTTGCATTAGCCCCATGGGTGAATCCAATCTCGTCAGTTTGGCGCGGAGCTTTGACAAGCCGATGGGAATCGCGAGCAATGTTCAGAAGATGGCTATCGCTTGTAAGGACCACTTAATCGTGTTAGAAAACAGTCCCGCGCTCGCAAAGAACTATCCAAAGAAGCGAAATGTCTACGACAGCATGTACGTGCCTCGGATCACTTTCCACACGGGCATCGTGGACATTCACGATATCGCCTTTGGCAAGCAAGGAATCTGGGCGATCAATACCTCCTTTTCCTGTTTATGCCTGATCAACGGCCACTACAACTTTATTCCCAAGTGGAAGCCCGCCTTCATCACCGAGCTGGAGGGGGAGGATCGCTGTCACTTGAATGGGCTGGTAGTGGAAGAGGGCGTGCCGAGGTTTGTCACCGCTTTGGGGTCCGGCAATGAACCTGAGAGCTGGCGCGAGAATATTACGACGGGCGGGGTATTGATTGACCTCAAAACGGATCAGATAGCGATAGACAGCCTGCCCATGCCGCATTCACCCACACTGTACAAGGGCCGCCTGTACGCTTTACTTTCCGCAGCTGGCCAATTGGTTCAGCTAGTACCTGAGGACGGAAGATATGAAGTGATTACTTCCCTCAATGGCTTTTGTCGGGGATTGGCGATCTACGGGGACCACGCCTTTGTGGGGATGAGCAAGCTGAGGGAAGGGTCTTCGACGTTTGATAAGCTGGATTTTCCTGATGGCCCCAACGAAGCAGGTATCATGGTCGTGCACCTACCCTCGAAAACCGTGGTGGGGAAAATCAAATTTGAAACAAGCGTAGAGGAGATCTACGAATTGAAGCTCCTTCCGGACACCCTCCGACCCAACTTACTGAATACCATGAATCCAATTCATAACTACTCATTGGCCATCCCTGAAAAGACTTTTTGGGCTGATGAAAACCACGAAGTATTTAAGGGAACGCAGACAATCAAAACGGCATGAAGCAAGGGATGAAAAGCGTACAGCACCTTCTGACAAAATCTGATCGGCGCAAATGGAACGAACTCCTCTTACGCTTTGGTCGCTACAGCAGAAAGCTGAGGCGCCTACAAGAGGCAGGGAGGAATCGCCATCGACAAGAGGTGCTTCAAAATCATCTGGACAGGATACTGCGTGAGCTCAATGGCCTTTGGAGGAGGTTTAGAGTGGCCCTGGGTGGGGCCTTTATGACATCTGCATTGCTTTTAGCTTCTCCGGAGGTAACAGCTCAAGATTTTCAGACCACCAACCTTGCGACCGAACCTATCAGATCGGGAGTTGTCGTCTTTGCTGATGTAGATGGTGATGGTGATTTGGACATGTTTGCCTCAGGGAACTACTGCAACGGATGTTCCTACCGCTACGAGGCCAATTATGAGTTTGCGAAGCTCTATTATAATGATGGGAAAGGGGAGTTTCCTACGAGTACTTCGGCGCCATTCATCGGCATCGAGGCTGGTGATGCGCAGTTCGTAGACGTTGATGGAGATACGGATATGGACCTCATTGTCACTGGGACGGACGAGAACTATTTCTATAACCCCTTTGGGAACGGCTTTTATTCTGAGCCAACTACCAGGCTCTATATCAACAATGACGTCAATTCTGGACAGTTCACCGCCACCGAGCCATTCATGAATCTGGGGAAAGGTACGGTCGCAGTTGCAGACGTTGATGGGGACGAATTCCCCGATGTGCTGATATCGGGTGAATATAAAGTGGTCCCTGGCAATCCGTATAACTACTATTTTAACACCGTCTCCAAGCTTTATATCAATAATGGTTCGGGTGGATTCTCCGAGGACGCTACTGCGAATATTGTAGGTCTTGTCAATTCGGATGCCGTTTTCTTCGACGTTGATAGTGACACGGATATGGATCTGCTGATCACAGGATCCGATGGGGCGGATGTGACGAAGCTTTACATCAACCAAGGGGTGAATTCTGGAGACTTTGTAGAAGATATGGCCTCACCTATCCCCGTGTATGGAAGGGCTTCTCTCGCCGTAGGGGATGTGAATGGAGACACCTACACTGATTTACTCATCTCGGATCTCTTTGGGTTTGGCGTAGAGCTTTACCTCAATGATGCCGCTGGCAATCTCACTTTGGATACTAGTGCTCCTTTTGGGGGAGACAATGCATTCGACGTGCAATTAGTCGACTTTGAAGGAGATAGGGACCTGGATGTTTACACGACCGGCTTTGACGGTAATGAGATCCATGTCAATGATCGCGCAGGTAATTTCACCACACTGGAGATCCCGGCGATTGCCAACTTCACCTCTACAGGTAGCAAAGGAGCTGCTAACCTGGATGGGGATGGAGACCTTGATTTCGTGTTCCTCGAAGATCAGAAGCTGGTCAAACCGTTCGGTCCGCCTGTCTTTACGAGCGACAATGCTGTCGCCTTCTTAGAAAATGGCACAGGCCTAGTCCTGGATGTCAACGCGACGATCGATGGTAATGAAGAAGATCTGGGGGTTACTTTCAGCCTTGGGGTGGGTGGAGACGGCGACCTATTTTCGATCGATACCTCCTCGGGTGAACTGTCATTCAAGAGTCCTCCGGACTTTGACTTCCCCGCGGATCAGAACCAGGACAACATATATGAGGTACCGGTCGTCGCTTCAGACAATACGCGCACTACACAACAACTGGTTAGGGTCAAGGTGGAGACAGGCAGTTTTGCCGAGCTCAACCCAAGTCCTGTGGGCCCACTTCCCGGTATGTTCAACGGTGATTTGGATGCTGCCGATATTGATGGGGATTCCGATCTGGACATTGTGCTCACTGGCTTTGGTTTGGGCGGTGCCGCTACGAGGTTATTCACTCAGGACGATGTAGGTTCGGAGCAATTCACAGAGGAAGCAGTATCATTTGAGCCGCTTTTTCAGTCTGCTGTTTCATTCATCGATGTAAATGGAGATAACAATCCGGAGCTGCTGCTCACCGGTACCGATACGGATGGGGATCAATTTTCGGCGTTGTACGAGAAGCCAAATTTCCTCTGGGTGGAGGTAGCGAACAACCCTTTTGAAGAATTGGAGAAAGGCGCCGTGGCCGTGGCAGATTTGGACGGCGATCGGGATATGGATGCGCACTTAATGGGGGCCTTCACAGTGAATGTAGGCTATCCCTTCGGTACGGACCTGAGGGAGTACGCTAGTGGGCTGAAATACATCAATAATGCGGTCAATTCTGGTGAATTCACGCCCACAGCTGATATCATGTCATTGTTTGATGGTGACCTTATCCACGCAGACTTGGATGGTGACGGTGATCTAGATCTCGTGCAGACGGGATTCTACTTCGCCTATAATTCCTTACACTCCACCATCTACGTAAACCAAGGGGTCAACAGCGGAGTTTTTCAAGAGAGCGCCCAGCTGCTCACGGGTCTTCGGTTTAGTGCAGTCGACATTGCCGATGTCGATGGTGACCTGGACAATGATATATTGTTGGCGGGTAGGACCGCAGCTGATGAGAATGTCACGAAGCTATATCTCAACGATGACAACTCGGGGGCTTTTGTCGAGCACACGACCCACGGACTTCCAGGCGTAGCAAGGGGAGATGTAGCGTTCATTGACTATGACCTCGATGGGGACAATGATGTGATCCTGGCCGGGATCGGCGCCAATAACAGTCCGCGGACGGGGCTTTTCGAAAACGATGGCGAGGGTAATTTTTCATTGTCGGAGGTGGCGATGGAGCCAGTTGGAATATCGTCCATTTTGGTCAAAGACCTGAATGGCGATGAGGACCTGGATGTGATCATTATGGGCAGCGGCACAGGCAATGTGCCGTCCATTGAGCTTTTTGTCACGGATAGTCCACCAAAGTTTGATATGCCTTCGTCGACCTTTCAGGTAGACGAGAATCATACGGGCCCAGTGCTCAATATCAATGCCAACAACGGTGACCTGGGAGAGGAAGATACAGACCTCCAGTACGCCTTTGCCAACTTTGGGGATCAGGCGCTGTTTGGGATCAATCCGAATACCGGTTCCATTGGATTCTTATCACGCCCCGACTTTGAGGACCCCAAAGACATCGGCCAGGACAATACGTATGAGCTTGTGGTTACCGCCAATGATAATGGGAAAACCACAGATTTCGCACTGAGCATCAGCGTGATCAATGTGAACGACAACGCTCCAATCATTACATCGACCAATGCAGTAGCAGTTGCCGAAAATAACACTGAAGTGTTGACCGTAACGGCTACGGACGATGATACGGATGCATCCATTGGTTTCTTGATCACCGGAGGAGCGGATCAGGACGACTTCGATATCAATGTGATCACGGGCGAGTTGAGCTTCAAGGTAGCCCCAAACTTCGAGAGCCCCGCTGATAGTGATCAGGACAACAGTTATCAAGTGGAGGTCACCGCCAGCGATGGGATGAGTATCGTACCTCAGTTGATTTCTGTGACGATCACTGATCTGAATGATGAAGTGCCAGTAGTGGGACCTGATCAGGTCTTTTCTGTCAACGAAGATGTGGTCCAGGGCGCGCTGGTAGGTATGTTGTTTGCTTCTGACGCAGATGCGGATGGTATTTTGACCAATTGGGCCATCGTCAGTGGCAACGAAGGCGGCATTTTTATGCTAGACAATGGCACAGGGGATCTGAGCATTGCGGACAACAGTACCATCAATTTCGAGCGTACGACGAGCTATGTAATTGGCGTCACGGTCAGCGATGGGACCAACAACTCCGCCACTGCTTCTGTGACCATCGCGGTCAATGATGTAAACGATCCCCCCACCTCTATTGCCTTGGATGGGAATAGTGTTACCGCATTGGACCCAGCCGGGACTGCGGTAGGACTGGCATCGACACAAGATGAAGATGATACGGAGCATACCTACACAGTCGAGAACAACACGGCTTTCGTGTTTAATGGTAATCAGCTCCAAACCAACGTCGTCTTCAGTAATCTCACCGACTCTATTGTCTCCATCACAGTTACAGCGACGGATGATGGAGGTGGTAAGGTCAGTGCTAGCTTTCCAATAACTATTTTGGCGCTGGCCGACGTAGAGGCCCCGCTCATCAGCAATGTGAGCAACCCAGGTAGCTATGAAAAGGGGTCCGGAAATCTCACGCTAGAGGCCACAATTGTCGATCGGCAACTCACCGAAGTCACCTTTTACCACCGCCAATTGGGTGAGAGCGATTTCACCTCGATTCCCTTGCCCACCACCTCTGAACTGTTGGGCGGGAGTACCATAGAATTGTATCAGCAGACAGTGACACCTGAGATGATTGGTGACACGGGGATGGAGTATTACTTCGAGGCAATGGATGCCGCTGGCAATGTGTCGATTTCCGATTTCCTAAAGCTCGCAGTGACGTTTCCTCAATCGGGGGCCGACGTGCCCGTGGTGCCTCTCGACCCTCAGCGATTTGGCACGGATGTCAGCGATTATCAAGTGATTGCTATCCCTTACGTTTTTGAGAGTGGTGGCAGTCGCGTGGAGGAAATATTTGACGAGTATGGCGGCACCCCCGACAATGTCAATTGGAGGATGATCCGCTTCAACAGTAGCACCCAGGGATTAGTCGACTTGTCCGGTTCCTACCAGGTAAAACTTGGGGAAGGTTATTTCTTCATCGCCAAAGAGCGCAGTACAGTCACAATTAATGGCGCCACAACCAATACGCAGGAGCCATTTACCATCAACCTAAGTCCCAATTGGAACCTGATCGGCAATCCGTACAATATTGACATCAACTGGCCGTCAGTACTGGCAAGCAACGATCCCAATGTGGTCGGTGCCATTCGCGTGATCGATCCAAGTGATCCGGCACGTTGGCCTGAGAGCTCCACACTTGAGGCCTTTGAGGGGGCTTTTGTCTTCTCATTGGAAGGAGGGGTATTGGAGATAGGCTACGAAGATGCGGCGCGGGTAGATCAAGCCTATGAGCAACCAGATTACGAATGGTTTGTGCCACTCAGTCTCACCCAGGGCGAGAGCCAGCAGGCGGGTGGTATTGGTATGCATCGTGGTGCTGACCCCTCCTTTGATCCCTACGATGCCCCTACCATTCCACGCTGGATCCAATACCTCGAGATGAATTTTCTGCATCCGGAACACAGCTACGGCAAGATGAGTCGCGACATTGCTCCCCTCGCCGAAACCTATGTCTGGGACTTTGAGGTAGCATCGAACCTGGACGGTCCTGTTACTTTGAAGTGGTCCAATGAACGCTTTGCAGGTGCGCAGCTCTGGCTGCTGGACGTTGCGAAAGATGAGTTGGTCGACATGAGGGAGATAGACAGCTACCGATTTTCGATGGAGTCATCGACATACTTTAAGATCCTTTATAGCGAGGATCCGGATGAACTGTTCCTCGGAGCGCGTGTGGCCATCGAGGACGCTTATCCCAACCCGACCAGTGGTCAATTCGGTATTCCTATCCATTTGCCGGCTGCTGCATCTCCGTATCGAGTAGCCGTGACGCTGTACGATATAGCAGGTAGGGAGATTCAAGCGGCATCTTTCAGCCTTGAGGGCGGTTCACATTTGCTCGAGATGGAGATTGAGGAGACGACGAGTAAGGGGATTTTGGTGTATGAACTATCAGTTACCCACAATGAGGTAAATCGACGTATCAAGAAAAAGATTATATTGAATCATCATGAGTAAGTACGCATTAGCCCTTTTGGTTCTGGCCGGTGTACTTGAGCAGACAATGGCTCAGCTGGTAAGCGCTGAAACAAATACGATCGCCGTAGATTTCTCGGAGGCAGTCGATGAAGACGCGGCGATAGAAATGCCGTCGATCGCATGGCTATTTCCCACGACCGAATACACCAACTCACAAGATCGAAAGGTAGTCTTCAAATCCGTGGTTAAGTCATCTACACCTTTGTCTTCAGTGGAGATCCGATTGAGCAAGTCAAAGGGCGGGACAGCAATGGCGACCAAGCAACTGGAAGTTCCGGAAAATAGCTACATGATGGAGGTGGACCAGGAACTGTTCTTGCAAAACGGTGAAAATGTCATAGAAGTGGTTGCGATCAACGAGGAGGGCGGTCAGGTGATGGACTATCGCAATGTGCTCGTTGGATTCGACGCGATATCCAAAGCCATCGATATCAATCGCAAGGACTACGCGTTAATGATTGGAACCGATAAGTACGACCATTGGACAGATTTGGTCAATCCGATCTTTGATACCGAGACCATCGGCGAGGAATTGGAGGATATTTACGGTTTCGAGACTGAGTACCTGCAAAATCCGGAGCAGGAGGAGCTGTTGATCAAGTTGAAGGAATACGCGGTCAAAGAGTACCGCCCGCAGGACCAGTTGATCATCTTTGTGGCAGGGCATGGCCAATTCGATGAAGCATTTGGTGAAGGCTATCTGGTGACGAGAGGCAGCCTTAGGAATGACGACGCAAAGACGTCCTACATCGCTCATAGTAACCTGCGAACCATCATCAACAACATACCCTGCGAGCATATTCTATTGGTAATGGATGTGTGCTTCAGTGGAACGTTTGACCCTGTAATCGCTTCCTCTAGGGCTGCTGGATACGAGGAGATAGACGATGCTGCGCTACTGGTTCGCAAGCTTTCCAAGACCACGAGGCGATACTTGACGTCGGGTGGAAAAGAATATGTCTCCGACGGTGTTCCCGGCCGGCATTCTCCCTTTGCCCAAAGGTTTTTGGAGGTGTTAAGAAGCCGTGGTGGCAACGATAGGATCATCACCTTGACTGAGATTTATCCCACGATGCAGCGGTTGCAGACTTTGCCTCGGACAGGTGAGTTTGGTAGTAATGAGCCGGATAGCGACTTTGTATTCGTAGTCAAATAAGGCTTGCTGCTTCATTTTCTTATGTGAAAAAAAGCAATGGAGTCGGGACCTTCCATTGCTTTGCGTGTTGTGCATAGCGGGTTCGTAGCTCAGTGGACGAGTGCTCTTTGGAATCCGAATACTCTTGGTGCAAAGGTGGCGTCCAACCCCATGCCAATGGCGGCCTGTTGCAGTTGCTCAGGCACCTCGCCCATGAAAAGAAAGGGTCCGGGCACCGCGATCTGGAGCAGGTCCTGGAAGTGACCAGCGGCTGTGGTGCTCAGGTGCAATCCGAGGGCTGCGGCATCTTTGAATAAATCGTACACGATCAATGTATTCGTGCTATCGTCAAAGTAGCAATCTACCTTCAGAGCATCAGGCTCGTTAGCTTGCATTTGCTTCTCTACTTCTCTATAAATGGCCTTCAATTCTTCAGCTTTTCCTTCGTTGGCGGTCCATTTGTACACTACGGTGATTTCTTGATTAGTCATGTCTGTTATTGTTTAATTGATAAATGCAAGGCAAACATATGGCGTAAATACACCTTTAATAGGGGTATTTTACGCCTACTTACAGGGTTGATTCTGCCAATCGGTCTTTTTACTTTTGCCAAAAGCACTTCGCATGAAACACGTTAGTATTATGGTGCCGGTAGGGACGGCGATTGTCGATACCATCATCGGATCCCTCAACTTGTTCCAAATGGCCAATAACCATAGGAAGCGGGCCTTGGGTTTTGAAGAGGACCTTTTCGCGATTGACCTTGTGGGTTTGACCCGAGATCCTATTACATTCAATCGTTTTTTTTCGGTAGCACCAACGAAGGCTCTGCAGGAAGTTGAGGAGACAGACTTGATCATCGTCGCGGGTATCGTAGGAGATATCGAAAAGCAGATTGAGAGAAATTATGCCTTCGTAGACTGGATGAGGCATCAGCGCATTGGCCACGGAGCTGAGATAGCAAGTCTTTGTCGGGGTGCCTTTCTTTTAGCCGAAACAGGCCTCCTCAACGGCAAATCCTGCGCGACCCATTGGATTACTCATGACAAGTTTCAGCAGAAGTATCCAGAGGTACAGCTCATTCCGGAGAAGGTCATCAACGAAGACAATGGTATCTACTCCAGTGGCGGAGCCTATTCCTTTCTTAATCTGTTGCTTCACCTCATCGAAAAATTTTACGGGCGGGAGACTGCCATCTGGTGCTCGAAGATGGCCGAGATCGAATTTGACAGAATGGATCAAAATCAGTTTGTGATCTTCAATGGTCAAAAGGAGCATTCGGACGATGCCATCAAAGAAGTGCAGGACTATGTGGAGCTGCACTATTCGGATCGATTGAGTGTGGAAGCCCTGGCGGACCGCGCTGCGATCAGCAATCGGAACTTCGTCAGGAGATTTAAGAAGGCAACCAACAATACACCATTGGAATACATCCAGCGGGTTCGTATCGAGTCCGCCAAAAAGAAGCTGGAATCAACCACGATGAATGTCCTGCAAGTGATGTTGGCCTCGGGCTACAACGATGATAAGACCTTTCGTACTATTTTCAAGAAGTACACGGGACTTACACCACTGGAGTACAGGAAGAAGTACAACAGAGAGATGGCCTTGGGCTAAAAATGGATTACTTTAAGCTATGCTTAGAAAGTACGTTTATGAGGGTGCGCTCATTGTTTTTAGTGTCCTGTTCGCACTTTTTATCACGAAGACCTATGAGCAGTACCAAACCAATCAGAAAAAGAAGATTGCCGAAGCGAGCATACTTCGTGAGTTGTACCGCAACCAATCGATCTTAAAGGTTTGGAAGGAGAATCATTCCGAGGTTCGGGATAGGATTTCTGAGGTGGTGAATGGCGACGCAGACAGTCTTCGACAAGCGATGATGGGCTTCGAGTATCTCAATCTGGGATTGCTAACCAATGACGAATCGCTCGTCAACGCTATTCTCATCAATACGGCCTGGGAATCCGCTAAGACGACCGGAATCATCACAGAGTTTGATTATTCTATTATTCAGCAGTTGACCTTGGTCTGTAATATGCAAGAGATGCTTATGGACCGTACGTTGATGGAGATTCTGGACTATTATTTTGATGCCGAATCACATGACATTCGCAAGCTGGACCAGGTGCTGCGACAGTTCCAATTGAGATTTGTGGAGCTCACGGGGCAGGAGGAGTTGATGACTGTTTTGTACTCCGAGGCCATTGAGACTTTACAAAAATAGTTGCGGCATCGTCCGGTGTTTCTGGTTTGGACAAAGCCACGAGGCTCCCCATAGCGGCGCGGGAATGCAAGCTCATCCATCCACACGACCCGATACAGTACCAACGGATAACTCAGCATCATGCATGAGGGAGAGGACACCGTAATCGACAGGCTGGCGCCATACATTTCTCCAGATGGGAAGTACTTATTCTTCTCGCGCAGAGATCATGGGCAAAATGCTACGAGCTCCAATATTTATTGGGTCAGTTGGAAGGTCATCGAGCCTTACTTAAGCGCTGATCAATCGAAGTAATGAACCAGATAACGGATTGAGGACTTTACGCAAGTTTGGGCACTTGTCCGCCCCAAAACCATGATCGAAAAATGAAGAACCGACTAAAGATTAAACCAATACGTCATTTTGAACACCAACGCCCTTGCCTTGGGCTGCGAGAAGTCTACGATGCGACTGGTATCGTCCTCAGCGAGGTAGTTGTCCGTGTAGACGATGAAAATATCCGACACAGGCTGGTACCTCCATTGGAGCCTGGTGTTGATGTTGACGTTGTCGATCTGATCGTTGTACTGGATGAACGTGGTCCAGAAAATATTGCGGGTAAAGGTCAGGTCGATTCTCGGCCCGACCAGGATCAAGTCAGCATCATTAAGCCCTTCGGGCATTCGGATGTGATTGTAGGAGATGTCCATTGAGATATTGCCCAACTGGCTAAATCGATAGCCCATCGCACCGCTGATGCTGGTGCGATGCCCGTTGAAGTACTGTCCGATCCGAAGATCCCCGTCATAGAAAAAGGATTTTCGCTGGTCAGAGTCGTAGGAGAGAAATATCAGGTTGTAGGCGTAGTCCGTACCTGCTGGCAACTCTGGGCCATCGGTCCCTGTCGGATCAAAGGAATCAAAAAGATAGACGTACTCCCGCCGCAACCGAAAGCTCAGTCGCGAAGTATTGCGAAACCTAAAGCGATAAAGCAGATTCGCATCCCAATCGGTAGTTCCGTAGGTTTCGTTCCAAATCAGGTCCCAATTGAATCCCGGGGCATGCGACTGCACAGGGCCCCTTGATGGATAGAAATTGCGGTAGAAGGTACCATTGAATCGGCTGATGTCTGTGCGCCGTACAAATCCCACTTCCGGATTAAAGTTGGCACCGACTTGCCGAAAGTTTGCGCGAGCTTCCCAGTCTAGCGTCTGGTATTGCGCACCTACTCCCCAGGAGAAGGCAGAGTCCAACTGATCCTGGTCAAAGGACTGATGATAGTAGGCTTTGCCGCTCCACTCGTTATCAGGGGTAGCCAAATTGGCGTCTAGTGCCATTGTTCGATTGAAATGGAAAGGTGATATATCAAAATCTGATCCTGGCGTATCCTGGAAGGCCTGTTTGTTGACGAACAATGCGGAGATGTTGGAGCGAGGCCCTATCCGTCGCTGCAGGGCAATAGCGGTATAATTGGTCGATGGCAGTTCGATTTCCGCGTCTTCTGCGGCTTGTACCGACAGGACGCCGATCCGGGTTTTGTTATTAAGGTTGCCGGTCAATCGCGCGCCCGCGTACAGTGGATTTTCAACATTGGTGCCGGTGGATTCATCCCGTGCAACACCAATCCTCCTAGAGAAAAACGGCCTCGTACCCGTGGTGCCGACTTGCGCAAAAAGGTCGGCGTTCTCCAGGAAGAACTGTCGCTGTTCTGGGAAGAAGATCTCGAAGCGATCCAGATTGGTGACCTGTTGGTCTGTTTCCACCTGGGAAAAATCAGGATTGATCGTTAAGTCCAGGTTGAGCGCCGAAGACAGCGCCACCTTCGCATCTCCTCCGGCTAGAAACTGATTATTAACCGGTGTGCCTTCCTCATAATCCTTGGAGGTTCTGTAGGACACATAAGGGATCAGTGAGATATTCTTCCCGGGGCTTCTGACGGGCTCGTCCCACTTCACTTCCTTACTGAAGCCAATGTTGATGATCGAAAAGTTTCGCGGGATCGGGGACCAGGTCGACCGCTCAGCATATTCGCTGTCAATCCGATAGAAGTTGACGTACCAGGAATCCATGCCCTCTTTGAAGCGAAGGGTTTTGAAAGGAATGGCCATCTCTACCGTCCAGTAGTCCTCGTAAATTTGGGCCTCCGAGTACCATTTGTTGTCCCAATTGAGCGAGAAAGCGCCACTTCCGCTATTGCTGCTGCTTCCACGTGTGAAGTTTCCGCCGTTGGCGATGAGCCCTTCGCGTTGTACACCATAGGGATTGACCCCGAAAACGAAAGCGTTGGTTTTGTCTTTGTACGTGTCAAGTACGACGGTAAACCCATCGAACGCTTCGCCTCGGAAATCCCGGCGCAAGGAGGGGACCACATATTCGCGAGGTCCCAGGTTGCTCATCTTTGCGGAGATGTAAAGAAAGTTGTCGTCGTAGGTCATCCGCGCCTCTGTCTGTGCTATGGCTGCGGAGGTGTCAAAGGGAAAATACTGTCGAAAATTGTCCGCTACATCCGTACCTTCCCAGGCCGCTTCATCGATGATACCATCGATTTTGATGGGTCCGGTAGCTCGCCTGATCTCCAAGTCCTGAGCACGTAGATCAAGGGAAGACAGTAGAACCGCCCCGATAAAAACAGTTAAGTAGAGATAATCCTTCATTATGTAGCCTGCGACTGACCTATTGTAAACCGCGTAATGCAAAAATTGTCTAATACAATTCAAAACTATGCTGGGAATATGCCACTGGGGATTTTGGTTGTATAATCGGTGATCAGCTCAATTTTTCCTTGAAGAACTCGATGGTGCGATCCCAAGCCAGTTTGGCTGCTTCGGCATCAAATCGCCCAGTCGTATCGTTGTGAAACCCATGATTGGTATCGGGGTACATGTGTGCCGTGTAGTCTTTCCCCTGTTTTTTTAGTTCCTCTTCGTAAGCAGGCCATCCCGCATTCACCCGTTTGTCCAGGGAGGCATATTGCAACATCAACGGCGCTTTGATCTTCGCTACGTCCTCTGCCGCGGGTTGTCCGCCGTAGAACGGTACGGCCGCTTTGAGGTCTGGGCATTGTACGGCCATCATGTTGGAGATCCATCCGCCGAAGCAGAACCCGACCACTCCGACGTTTCCTGTACAGCCCTCGTGATTCTTCAAGTAGTCAAATGCTGCAATGAAGTCCTGCAGCATCTCATTCCTATCCCGCTGTCGCTGTAGGGTACGGCCATCATCATCGTTGCCGGGATAGCCTCCAAGGGGTGTCAAGGCGTCCGGAGAGATCGAAATGAAGCCGGCAAGTGCTGCTCGTCTGCCTACGTCCGCGATGTGAGGATTGAGCCCACGATTCTCATGTACCACCAGGATTCCGGGGAGCTTTCCGGTTGCTTTGGCCGGACGTGAGATCTGTGCCTTGATGTCTCCACCCCCTTTGGGTGAAGCGTAGGTAATGGTCTCCGTCTTGAGCCGCGGATCATTCTCAGGGATCTGAATTTTGTCCTGATAATTTGGCATCACGAAGCTCAAAAGCGCCGGAAGGGTCACACCTCCCACCGCGTAGGTCGAAAGGCGATCCATGAATTGTCGCCGATCCAATCGATTATGGGCATAATCGTCATAGAGGTCAAATACCTCCTGCTTAATGTCTTCTTTGTTCAATTCATTCATAGTAGGCATGGTTAGGTCTAAGGGGATTGCGAATTACAAGCGCTTGCGAGCGGAAAACTCCATGGCTTCACCTTTGCCAAATCCAAAACTGAAGCCCAAAGTGACAAATCTTCCGCGTAAACTACGGCTCATCGTAAAGAATTCGGGTTGAGTGTTTTCTGTCCTACCAATTCGTGAAGCAAATACATCTCGTACACTCAGGTTGAACACCCCTCGTCCTTTCATCACTTTCTTGCGCAGACCCAGATCGAGGAATGCGTTCCCAAACTCTTCTCCCTGAAGGGTCTGTACCGTAGACTGGAACTGTCCCGTCATTTCAAAATCTATCTCTGCCGGCAACTTGAACTTGGTCGTCACCTTCGCACTCCACCATTCACCGGAGAAGTCAAAGGACTGCCCTTCCAGTTCGCCATCCCGGTCAAAGTAGAAGTAATTCAAGTCTCCATTTACCGCCAGCCAATTATTAGGGGTATACTTCGCATTGACCTCCACGCCCGTCGCTCGATTCGTACCGATATTGACAGGGCGTCTGATGTTTCTATTGTCCTCGAAGAAGGTGACACGCTCCACGACATCGGTAGTGTAGCGGTGGTACACGCCGTAGTTGATATCGAAATTCTCGAAGGTATGCATACTGACGATCTCATAGGAATCGGTATACTCGGGTTGTAAGTCCGGATTTCCTACGCGAATGTTGAAGTCATTGCGGATGTTGAAGAAGGGATTGAGGTCCCAAAGACGCGGGCGATAGATTCGGCGCGAGTAGCCTGCCTGCATCGAATGCGATTCACTGAACTTATAGGACGAGTGAAAGCTCGGGAAGAAATTGGTATAGTTCTGATTGTTCTCCTCGCCAGTCGTTTCCAGTAAGGTGAACAGGTCGGTATTTTCCAGGCGCAGACCTCCCATGACGCCCCACTTATCTTTTTCGTAGGCCGCTGTTCCGTATACGCCCAGCACCTTTTGATCCCAATCAAAGATATTGGTCAGGTTGGGGTCATCGACAAAGTCACCATCCTCGAGGTTGCTTACGGCAAAATCATTGCTCACATCGTTGAGGATGTATTGGGCGCCGGTCTCCAGCGTCCACGTCTCTCCAAGCGGATGCGCATAATCCAATTTGAACGTATACTCGCCTTCTCTGAAATCTGTTCGCGTACGTTGGTCCGAGTCGTTGTCTTCCCCTTGGATGGTCGTATTCGTGAAGTCGGACGATTGGTCTTTCCCGAAGAAACTACCCAAGGCACTGAACATCAGTACGTGATCTTCATTGTCTTCAAACTCACGTCGGTATTGTAGCTCGTATTGATACTTGGGATTGAGTGCTTCCGTATCTTCTTCCCGTCGCCATTCCGAAGTGAGGTTGCCCTCTCCATCATAAGATTGGAAGGTGGTGGCGGAGGGCTGATCTTCTATCTCGTAAGCGAAGGTGCCCGAGACTGTCAGTACGTTGAGCGGATCGAAGTAATAGTCTGTGCCCAGGATGAGGTTATAGAATTGTTCATTGCGAAACTCTTCTCCTTCAGATCGGATCTCGACGCCGGTGGTCAGGTCTCGGTTGATGTTTCTCCGGTCGTTGGGGAGTTCTCGGTAGCCGACGCCTAGTTGGCTGAATAAATTCCACTTCTCAGTCCGATGGTTGAGGCTGAGGCCCAGGCTATGATTGTGCGGCGTACCAGTATTCACGGTGACGGAGCCATTCGTACCTGTCCTTTCTTCTTTTTTGATCACGATATTAATGATACCCGAAGTGCCTTCTGCGTCGTATTTGGCTGAAGGGTTGGTGATCACTTCAATGCGCTCGATCATGTCCGCCGTGATGGTCCCCAGGGCATTCCCTCCGTCATCGTTCGTCAACACGCTGGGCTTGCCGTTGATGAGAATTTGCACGCCTGTACTTCCTCTGAGTGCAATGTCTCCTTCGATGTTGACATTGACGGAAGGCACATTGTTGAGGATATCCAATGCACTGGCCCCCGTACTACTGAGATCCGCGCCAACATTGAAGATGCGCTTGTCGAGCCGAAACTCCGTGGTCGATCGATCCGCTTCCACGACAATTTCTTCGAGCAGCTGATTGTCTTCGTTAATTTTGATTGTGCCGAGGTCGATTTTCCCGTTGATGGTTTCGAAGTCAACAAGGGTTTGACTTTGAAAACCGATGAAGCTCACTTCAATGTAAAACTCGGTGGCGTCGGTTGTGATTTCAAAGGACCCACCTGGAGATGTAGTGGCGCCCGTAATTTGGCGACCCGATCCGGGCTCCGCAACGATGACGGTTGCAAATTCTACGGCATCGCCAGAGACAGCTTCTACCACTTTCCCAGAGATTTCTGTGGTCTGCCCGATGGCAGTTGCACAGCTAGCTATGAACAGGATAAAACTGCGAACCAATTGCCCTTTCATGAAAATATGGAGTTTTCGAAGTTCAAATAAAGCATCACATTATGATGACAATTTGAAGAACCGGATTTTTGGAATAGAGTTTAGAATTGCTCGTCCTGTCAGCCCAGTTTGCATTGAGTCGCTAGTTGATAATTTGTTTGTTCCGCTTCATTCCGCGAAATTCAGAGGCATGCAAAATTTCATAAATCTAGCTTTAGGGTGTGTCGTATATACTGAAACCCAGCGTGGTGTTGAGGCGGATTGGATCTATTGTAGAGAGGGTAAAGTTGAACGCGGGAAGGGCATGGGAGTCAGGTTGACCCATCCGAAGGACGGTGGCGGCTTTGAAGGAACCTTTGAGGTTTCATACCAGGACGAAGCTGGAAACGAATCGCCAAAACTTCTATTGACCATAATAGGGGAATCAGGATATTATGCACTATCCTGGAGCCGGGAAGGACAGACAACTGATGTGGGCATTGGCGTCATGAGCGATGACAAGCTTGTGGTCAGTTACACCGAAATCAAATAGTGCTGGATGAAAGGGGCCCAAAGCGGGAATGAGCTAAGCGTAAGCAAGGCGGACTTGGCAGATGTGGATGAATCCTATGAAATCATCAGGCAATGCCGCGATCAGTTGTCTCAGCAAGGTATGGATAATTGGTCCCGCTATACCCGCGAAAAAGTAGAGCAAATCATCAAGTCCGGCGACATGTACTTGTTAAAGAACGGGAAGGAACTGGTCGGCACGGTGAAGGTTTCGGCCGGCGCTCCTTCGTTTTACAGCAACGAGGACTTGGAGAAATGGGAGGACCCCGAAGCAGAGGCGTTCTACTTCACGGCGCTGGCGGTATCACCCATGCATCAGGGTATGGGGTATGGATCTGTGCTGCTTGATTATGTGGAAGACCACGCCAGAAAGCACGAAGTGCCCTACTTGAGGATGACCATGTTTGCCAGGAACTTGCCCCTTGCCCGGTATTATATCCGAAAGGGTTTTACATTTCCCCAAACCAGGAAGGTAGCGGCGTTGGGCTTGGAACTATCCTTTGGTGAAAAGCGACTAAAGCCGATAACCTGAGTACGGAAATCTGAAGTGGCAATAAATAGGAGGTTGTTTCGAGTTTTGTGCCATTTGCGCTATCTTTCATTGAGAGGTACAAGGAACGGTAGCAACGGCTGATAAGCCGAGGTAAAACCAGAACAGTTTCTAGCCCCTCGATCAATTTGAGACCAACCCGTAGTAAGCATTATCATGGCGACAACACCTGAACACGACGCACGGATCGCAAAAATGACCTTTGCCTCCGTCTATCCGCATTATGTAACCAAAGTCGAAAAGAAAGGGCGGACAAAAGAAGAACTCCACACGGTCATACAGTGGCTCACGGGCTTTGACACGAGCGATTTGGACAGGCTCATTCAGGAGAAGGCGACGTTCGAGACCTTCTTCGATCAAGCCCACCTCAACCCCAATGCCGAATTGATCAAAGGGGTCATATGTGGCTACAGAATCGAAGAAATCGATACCCCCCTTACCAAACAAACCAGGTACCTGGACAAATTAGTGGACGAATTGGCCAAGGGTAAAAAGATGGAAAAAGTCCTACGCGAGCCTTAGGCAGCCTTCATGGCGACAAGTACCCGGCCTTTCCATGCCGGTGATAATAGTAGTCTGTGCCATTCACCCAGTTTGGTCTTGTTGATTCCTGGGCTGTTCGCTATGTTAGCATAGGAAAGCTTGTAGTTATCGATGGCTTCGTTAGGCCATCAGTACAGGTAAGTTGTCGGGATGTAAGTGTTGGGAATACAACCAAAACCATGAAAAACACGAAACTTTCAATTGTGATGCGCATCCTTGGTGCGCTCTGCTTTATCTGTACGCTGGGATTGCAAACGGTGCGACCTGCTACCTATGTTGTAAGTTCTGCCGCCGATTCAGGCCCGAATACACTGCGACAAGCCATCATTGATGCTAATAACAATTCTGGCGCGGATACGATCATCATCAATGCCGGCGTTACGATGATCAATTTGATGTCCACCTTAGACATCGATGATGATGGATTAGTGATCACGGGCCCTGCTGCAAAAGTTACGATCGATGGCGGCGCTTCCTCCAGAGTGCTCAGTATCAACAATATCGGCGCGGGCGGTAACACCAAATTGGAGCACCTGATCATTCAGAATGGTAGTAGTGGGGGTAATGGTGCGGGCGTGGCCGCCAACGGAAACGGTATACTTCGCATTGAAAATTGCGAAGTGATCGGAAATGTGGCCTTTGGAGCAGGAGGTGGTGTTTGGTCCCAGTCCGGGGACGTAGTCGTCAGCAATTGTGTTTTTAGGGACAATACTAGTGCGGTGTCAGGCGGTGCCATTGATGGACCTCAGATGACGATCACATCGAGCTCTTTTGAGAACAACAGTGTTGTCGTCACCTCCTTTGGCGAAGGTGGTGCGATCTCAACTACCGTCGATGTCAGTATCACAAACTGCACCTTTTTTAATAACCAAGCGACTGCCTCCGGCGGCGCAGTTAGTGGTGCCGCTACCATCATCAATTCGACCATTTACCAAAACATCGCGAACTCCAATAACACTGGCATCGGTAGTGGTGGTGGCTTGAATGTGTTTGGCGCCACGCTGAAGAACAATATTGTTTTCGGGAATACGAGAGGTACTGGAGGCAGTGCGATTAGTGATGATATTGCCGGTAGCGTCTCTTTTGGCGATAGAAATTTGGTTGGGACGTGTAGCGGATGCGCAGCGGGGATTGTTGACTTTAGCTCGGACCCCAATCTGTCTACGGCTCAATCATGTGATGGGCTGTTGTACTTCCTGCCTCAAAGTCCAAGCGACGCTATTGACAATGGCATCGTGGATGTCGATACACCTACGGAGGATATGTGTGGGAATGCCTGGGGTTCGGGCAGTATCAATCTGGGTAATGCGGAAGATGTCACTCCTTTGCCGGTCACTTTGTTGGACTTCCAAGCGCAACGCGTACTTGACGGGGAGGTATTATTGACTTGGTCCACCTCCACTGAGATCGACAATGCCGGCTTTGAGATCGAAGAAAGTGTGGATGGTAGCTCGTTTGATCAGATTGGCTTTGTGGAGGGCGCCGGTAACTCAACGGCCATCAATGCATACAGCTATCGGGTCATCACTTCGAAATCAAGGTATTATCGCTTCAAGCAAGTTGATTTCGATGGTACTTATGCCTATAGCCCTGTCCGATTCGTTGCCGAGAGCGACGTTTGGGGAAAGGAACCGGTGATTTATCCTAATCCCACGAGCGGGGTAGTGTTCATCGCGCAAGTTTCGAACGATGAGCTGATACGGCTAGATATGATGGACGTAAGCGGCAAGCAGCTGGACGCCCTGCATGGGACTAGACCCTCTGTCGAGCAGCAGTTGCAGAAGCGGTTAGCGCATTTGCCCAAAGGGATCTACACATTGCGTTTGAGAACTCGCGACGGCGTCTATCTCAAAAAAGTAATCAAAG
>JBCCXG010000009.1:0-25202 GCA_039191945.1 Bacteroidota bacterium | reverse complement strand
ATGATGCCGATCCTTATCAGTTAAACTTCCGGTTCTTCCCAGAAAATACTGCCAACGGCCAGTACAGTTTGAACTTGCTGTTCCCTTACAATGGCCAATTAGCGTTTGAAAAGACAAACACCATTCCTAATGCGGCACTTGTTCCTGAGGAGCAGACCACTTGGGAGATTGGTACCGAGTTGGGCTTCTTCGACGGAAGACTGACCTTGGATGCAACCTACTTCCAAAACACCACGAAGAACCAATTCTTCGAAGCACCGATTCCTGAAAGTACTGGTTTCGCCAACCGAGCGATCAACGCCGGAGAAATTAGAAACCGTGGGGTGGAGATCGCGCTAAACGCGACAGTTTTGCAGCAGGGAGACTTCACTTGGAATTCCAACGTCAACTTCTCTACAGCGGAGTCAGAGGTGCTTTCGCTGACGGAGGGAGTTGATCGGTTGTTGCTAGCCAGTGGATTCAGCAGTCTGCAGGTACAAGCAGTTCCTGGCAAGGAGTTTCAGCTCTTTGGTGTTCCTTGGCTAAGAGATAGTGTCTCAGGACGACCTATCATCAATCCGAACAATGGCCTGCGTCAGGCTGGAGAGCCTCAGACATTCGGTAGCGTATTCCCTGATTTCATCATGGGTTGGAACAACAGTTTCACTTGGAAGGGCTTGACCGTTGGATTTACCATCGACTGGAATCAGGGCGGAAACTTCCGTTCATCATCTGTTGAGGAATTGTGGGTTGCTGGTCTTACAGACGAGACCCTTGACAATCGACAAGGTACTTTCATCGATAGAGAAGGTGTGCTGATCAACGAAGATGGAACTTTCAGAGAAAATGATATTCCGATTCGAAGTACGCAGGATTGGTGGCAAAGCCTTGACGACAATAGCGTAGCAGAGGCGACGATTTTTGATGCCACTTTTGTTAAGCTGCGTGAAGCCATCATTTCTTACCGACTGCCCAGCAGCTGGTTCTCTGGCACCCCTATCCGCTTCGTGCAGGTGGGCTTTGAAGGACGAAATCTTGCATTGCTCTACTCTACCGTACCTCACATTGATCCAGAAGCTTCTTTGTTTGGTTCTGGTGCGGATGGATTTGGCGTAGAGCGGGCTTCGGTTCCTTCTACTCGTAGCTTTGGTTTCAATGTTCAGTTTGGACTCTAAAACCGCAACAAGTCATGAAAAAATATTTAGTATATATGCTGGCTGCTGTATGCCTGATGGGTACGTACAGCTGCGACGACCAATTAGACGTCAACGAAGATCCATTGGCAGCCACCTCGGCTGACCCAAATTCTGTGATTCCTTTCATATTGACGTCTTATGAGGCAAGAAAACAAACGGAGCTAGGCACTCGAATCTTGGATGTGTCTCAACATCTTTCCGCGTGTTTTAACTCTCCCCGTCAAGGCGTAACGACAAGTTTCCTAACCGGGAATACCTGGGGGATGTACTACACCTTGATGCTAGGTAACCTTGTACTGCTAGAGGCGGATGCTCGTGCGGCAGGAGAAGCACAAAATAACGTAGCTGCTCTAGCTGTCATCCTTAAGGCGCTGGCCTTTTATGAAATGTCAGTGATCTATGAGGACATTCCTTTCACGCAAGCATTGAATGGTCAAGAGTTCCCTTTCCCTGAGTTTGATTCGCAGGAAACCGTCCTGAAAGGAACCGTTGACTTGTTGGATGAGGCGGTGTCGTTGATCGCGCAAGTCCCTTCGGACGGTGCTTTCGGAATTGGGGCTTCTGACTTCATCTACAATGGAAACATGGACCTTTGGGAGCGCTATGCGAATTCATTGCAGCTGCGTATCCTGATGATCATCCGAAACGTAGATGCGGGTTATGCTGACTCTAGAATTCAGGCTGTACTTGGTCGTCCGCTATTGGAGACGCTCGATCATGTGGCGAGCTTTCCATTCTTTACAGATCCTGGGGCGCAGAATGCTTTTGCCGACTTGAATGAGACATTCTTCGGTACACCTAGTAACGAGGCGGTGCAGGTTTATGGACCGGGCCCTGTCCTCTTAAGTCTGTTGGTGGACAACGACGATCCGCGTACGGATGTCTTCATGGCGGATCTCTCAGGTACTGGTGACTTCCCTGGCCCGGATATGGGGGTTTTCCCCACAGCTGTGGAGACGGTTATCTCTGATGATGTCATTCGTTTCGACTGGCCTGCAGTTTGGTACACACCCGCCGAAGTTGATTTATATCGGGCTGAGTTGGTACTAGAAGGTGTGATCTCAGGGGATGCGGATGCTTTGACTCAGTCTGGTGTGCGAAAGGCGCTACAGTACTATGGTCAAGAGATTGATGGGGCAAGCGCCACGATTTCTGATGGTGATATCGATGCTTTCGTGTCGACGTTTACCAACGTTGATCTCGAGACGGTGTACGAGCAACAGTACTTAGAAGCGTTCATGAGACCGCTTGTTTCCTGGAATCATGTGAGAAGAAACCGCTGGCCTGAACTGGACTTGGTACCAGGGGCTTCCATTTCTGACTTCCTTCAGAGATTCTCCTACCCTCCTGATGAGATAGGTGCTAATCCTAACACACCTCCGCAGAAGGCAGACAATTCGGTGACGATGTGGGCCTTCCCAGCAAACTAAAAGACTAGAAGAAAATGAAGAATATATTTTATTTCATTTTGGCAGGTGCATTGATCGCCTGTGATGGATTTGAGTTGGACGACAACGACATAGGAAACCTTGAGGCGCTGCCCGAGTATGTCGCTTTTGACGCGCCTGGGCAGGATGCTTCCAATGATGATGAAGAAGTCTCAGAGGGAGACGATCTCACCCTCATCGTGGAAGCCCCCATTGGCACACTGGAAGACATCGTTGTGAACTATACGTTCGGTGGCGATGCGGTATTCGGTGAAGACTTCACCGTGGCTGGGGCTGATGCGAGCGGTGGATCCGTGACGGTTACGCACAACCTTGATGCTACAGGAGGAAACGCCACAGGGGGTGTATCGGTGACTGATCGTGGCTTTATCGACATTGACTTTCTCATAGATGGGTTGGACGATGGAGAGAAAACCTTGAGTGTCACCCTAGAAAGTGCAACTCGAAACGGCGAGGCAATTGCTGTGGGTCGAGGTGGCACCGACTTCCTGGCAAGTCAGAATATCATCATTTCTGATGTCGCTTTGACTGCTGGTTTTACTACTGACTCTTTGACAGTGGTGGAGAATGTAACAGATACCCTGAGCCTCGGAGTCGAAATAAACTTCGCTGTGGATGTGGACCTTACGTTTGAGATCACTGATGCGGGCACCTTGCCTGGCGGAGCAGTCACCTTCATCTCGGGTTCGTTGCCTAGCACCTTGACCATCCCTGCGGGGGAGACTAGTGCTTCGGTCACGTTCACTCCTGTGAATGACATTGCTGCTGGTACGAAGTCGACTACTTACACGATCAGTACCATTGGCTCTGGAAGCCTCGACGTATCGAATGGTACGCCGGAAGCCGATTTGGTAATCCTGGATGAGGACAAGTCATTGACTTTCGCTGCAGGGGACGTAGCTGCAAGCATTCAAAGCTTTGATCTGACATTGGCCAACACTTCATCGGTTGATGTGAGCATCAATTACACCATTGCGGGTACGGGCGGTGCTGCAGCTGGCGTTGACTTTGACGATGTCAGTCAAACTGTTGGAACCCTTACCATTCCTGCAGGTCAGACGACTGCTCAAGTGGCCTTGCGTATCAATACAGGTGCCACAGGCGGAGCAACCGTCACACTGGATACTGGTTCTTTGACGGCGACTGACGCAGAAGTGGAGCTATCAGGCGATACTGCGGTATCAGTGACTTTCTAGTCATTAAGATTTTCAAAAGAGAGCTATCTCCATTGGGGATAGCTCTTTTTGTTTTGTTCTACTAACAACATAATGACATAAGCGCTAGACCACCATGCTAAATACAAAAAGACAACTACTTGCCGCCAAGTTTCTATTCGTTTCGTTGAGCTGTTTCGTGCTGTATCCCAGAGCCTACGCTCAGGTGACAGATGATCCCAGTATGATGATCATGAATCAAGGCTACTATGGCTATATGCGAACCTTCGCGCCAGAGCCTAATATCGAGGGAGAGTATTTCTACCAAAAGGAGGACTTTCCATTGATGCTGCACTTGACCAATGCGAAGGCGGCTTATCCTGCCAAGACGGCAAACATCAACCTGTTGGATCAGTCGGTCGTCTTGGACCTGGGCAAAGGGAAATATGCAATTCTACCGGAGAATATTGATTCTGCCAGTGTAGAGGGCGATTTGATGCTACTCAATTCTCGATGGGTTCAGAACTTTGAAGAAAGAAATGTCCTCCTCTTCGTATTGCATGAGAGCGACAACCTTAAACTAGTCAAATCGATCGATGCTTTTCTAATGGACCCTACGTACAACGAAGCGACGAACACTGGCAATCGGAATTTTACCATTCAACAGAAAACCAGGTACTACTTTCTTGTCGGAGAGGATGCCGTATTACCCCTGTCAAAAGGAGGTAAGCAGCTAAAGACCCTCGATCAATACGCTGACATCAAGCAATACATGAAGCAAGAGAAATTGAGCTTGAGGGAAGAGGCGGATCTCATCAGCTTGTCAGGGTATTTGGAGTCACTGTTGTGATATTTGGAGCAGATTGATCTGTGGCGGCTACCTTTACATGGCCTATCAAGAGACAGAACCTAGTCCCTGCAATATTTTTTGCGTTGAGTTTTTTCGTGTCGGAGCTCGCAAGTGCGCAAATCTCCAATGACCCGGCAATGCTTATCAAAAACCGTGGGGTCTTTGGTTATATCACAACTTTTGCACCTGATCCTGAGATTGAAGGGAGCTATTTCTATGGGGAAGAGTCATTCCCGATCACACTCTATTTGGCGCCGACCAAAGATCCCTTCAAGGTCGCGGCAGGTAACATTAATCTTTTGGACTTTTCCGTTCTAATGGATTTTGAAGGAAGCCAATATGCGGTCCAATCCCTTTTTGTTGATTCACTTTTTGCCAAAGGGAAATGGATGGTCAATGCACGTCACGTCAGGGGTATGGAGGAAAATAAGATGATGTACTTTATTCTTCACCGAGGGCAGCGCTTCAACTTGCTGAAGGAGGAGCGCATGGACCTCCTAGCCCCGACCTATGTGGAGGCATTGCAGGTGGGTAATCGCAATTACACCGTCCAGCGAAAAATCAGGTATTATTTGATCAATAAAAACGGAGATCAGTACGACGTCACAAAAAATATTGGTGACTTCAAGAAGGAGGGTAATTTTTCTGACTTGAAGCGATTCTACAAAGGACAGGCCCTCGACTTCAAAGAGGAGAGCGACCTGCTACGGTTTGCAAAGTATGCAGACTCCTTACTGTAAGGTCTGCAAAGCGTGGCGCCATCCCCTGGAAATGTCTTTCACCCAGCAAATACCCCCGAACATTCTCCCCGGCTAAATTCTTCTTACATTATTCCGTTTATTGACTGAGGCGTTTAGTGTTTTACAAGGATGAGGAAATACAAGGTTGGGTTATCTGTCACCGGTGTGGCTATACTGTTCTTGATGTTGTGGACACATGGGTGGCAACCGAGCAACGAGCCAGCTACCGTTAGGGTCAAGTCGGAGATCGCAGGGACTCGGCAGATCCATCAAATGATCAAAACGAGGACGGGCGAGGAGGAGATCACCTATGAAGATTATTACATCTCAAAGGAATTCTTCAAAGCAGCAGGTGAAAATAAAGCCAGATCTGCGAGATTGGGCGACGACATTCCCTGGGTACAACGAGGCCCTGGGAACATTGGTGGTCGAGCCAGGGCTATTCTGGTGGATGCTTCCGACGCCAGCGGCGATACCTGGCTGATTGGCACGTCCGGTGGGGGTATTTGGAAAACGGAAGACGCTGGTGATACCTGGCGCAATGTGTCACCTTTTTTTCCAAATCTCAGTATCGTGACTTTGGCACAAAGTGATATAAATCCACGCGTGATTTATGCAGGTAGTGGTGAAGGAGGTCTAGGGGGGAATTTTGTGAATGGTATCGGCATCTACAAATCGCTAGACAGCGGAGAGAATTGGACATTGCTGACGTCAACCACCTCCGCGGTGTCCAGTGACTTTCAGAATACAAATCGGATCATTGTTCATCCTGATAATGAGAACATCGTCTACGCGGCGACTTCCAATGGTATAAGACAATCCTTTGCCTCAGCAGTCATGAAAAGCGAAGATGGTGGCAGCACTTGGACCAGCGTCTTTTCCCCTCCGGGGAGGGCTCAACAGCTCCAGTTCGATCCAGAATCACCCAATACATTGTATGTCTCCGTGGCATTGTTCGGTGTTGCCAAGAGTACTGATGCCGGAGCCACCTGGACATTCACTGAGTTGTCTGATGTGGTAAATAAAAGTGGGGGAGATACGGAACGCACGGAGTTGGCGATAGCCCCTACCAATCCCAGCATCCTGTATGCATCGGTTAGCTATCGCAACCGTAGCGGTAGTGGTCTCTTCAAGTCGGATGATAAGGGCGACAACTGGCAGGAAGTCAAAGATGCTGAAGAAGCGGATACTGATTTTTTAGTACAGGGTGAGTTTGACAATTGTATCGTTGTGGATCCGCTGGATGAGAATAAAGTCTTTTGGGGAGGTGTGCGGCTTTACAGCGCCCAATTGACCGGTGAGCTGGACTCACTGGAGACGCGCGATTTTACAGGCGTGGACCAGGAAGGGACATCTTCGTTTTTGTCCTTTACCCGATTCTCTTCTGGAACACACTTCAATGGGTCCATTGCCCTTTCGGATCCAGCAAATACTTCTACCATCGAGATCCGATTTGGTGCTGGCTCGCAGTTGGCTCATCGCTTCACGGTTCCCGAAGGGGGCAATGCCGGTGTCCCCGATGCGAGCTACAGCTACCGGGACTATGTGACCGTACCCTTTCAGGCTTGGGATATAGAAAACGACCAACAACTGATGCTCTCTTTCAGGGACCAGGAGGCCGATGGCGTCTTCAATCTAAATGAAGGAGGACTGGATAGCGACGAATCTCGCAATAGGGAGTACTTGTTTGTGCATCGCTTACCGTACGATACGGCACCCAGTGATACCATTGCTCAAACTCGGGGTCATGTAAGCTTCCAGGATGCCTTTATATGGCCGACGCTTACTACGGGTGGGGTCTGGGATCCTAATAATTTACCTACTTCTACCCTTCGAATCAATTTTGGCCGGCCACTTTTCAGGACTGCTGATATTGAACTACTGCCCGGGAACAATCAGATCCATGTAGATCATCATGCCTTGGCCTACAGCACCGACAATCGGCTGATCTCGGTCAACGATGGAGGACTGGGTTTCACCCAGGATGATGGTGAGACCTTCACTGAAAAGGAGCAAGGTATGGTCACCGCCCAATACTACAGCGTAGATAGACATCCCAATCGGGGCATTTATATCGGTGGAACCCAAGATAACGACGTCAACCTTTCCCTCACGGAGGACCCGACCAGCAGCACTTCGTACGACGACAATGCTTTCCGGGCCTTTTTTGCGGATGGCTTCGATGTCGTTTGGAACGATGACGGCAGACGTATCCTGGCTTCCAATCAGCACAATTTTATGTTCAGGTCCGACAATGAAGGTCGTGATTGGGAAGAGTCCACCACGGGTCTGGATGATTCCGATATTTTCGGAGAAAACGACAATACCCCGTTCTTTACCAAATTGGCATATTCAAAGTTTGGACCAGACCGGGTTTTTGCGGTGAGCGATCGTGGTGTCTGGAAGTCCGAGGACTTCGGTGAAAACTGGACCCTCGAAAGGATTTCTGTTGGGTTCGGCGGATTTCTGGACGTGGAAGTCTCCGATGTAAACGTAGAGATTGTTTGGGCTGGCGGTGCCCTCGATCAGGGCCGTAGGATCTTCTTGTCGCAAGATGGGGGTGAGACGTTCGACCCTGTCAACTTCTTTGAAGATTTTCCATCCAAAGGGAACATCACCACGATTGAGACGGACCCCAATGACGAACGTACGGCCTACTTACTTTTCTCCCAACCAGGTGAGCCCAAGATCCTTAAAACCACGGATCTCGGTGAGACCTGGACGGATGTTTCTGGTTTTTTGGACGGTACGAGCACCTCAGGATTTCCTGATGTCGGCGTATTCAGCTTATTGGTTTTTCCGGATGGTGAGCGCATTTGGGCGGCTACAGAGATTGGCCTCTTCGAGACGCTCAATGGTGGGGACAATTGGGCACTTCTTCAGAGTGACATGCCTGCAGTTGCTATCTGGGATTTGAATGTGGTAGGGGGTGAAGTTTTGGCTGCTACCCATGGGCTAGGAATTTGGACTGCAGACATGGGACTCATATACGAGAATATCCGGACACAACGACCCCTATCTATCGATCAAGATATCAGCGCTTTCCAGATTTATCCGAATCCCTCTCCCGGTACCTTCAGAATCAACGGACCTCGAGATATGCAGCGTGTAGAGGTCTGGTCGCTGAGTGGTAAGCTCGTGGGTAGTTTCGATGGCTCTTTTGGAGCTAATCAGACCTTCACAGTCAGCACCGACAAAGGTTTGCATCTTGTACGGGTCATCAGTGCGGATGGCGTGTTCACCACCAAATTAATCGTCGAGTGAGATGCCCAAGGTCATGAGAACCTCCTCCACTTTGGCTTTTGGCATACCAAAGTGATCTTCGCACAGCTTGTTGGTTAGTCTGGCTTTTACCAGCAGGTTGTCCTTCAAGACAAGTAGTTTGGGCTCATAGCGGTATTCTGGCGTTTCTTGGATACTATAGGCACCAAGATCTGCTTCATATAAGTTCTTTCGGTGTTTAATGAACAGCTCAGTGCTGTCTTGACCCAGCGAGACTACTTCGTAGTACCCTATTCTGCTTTTTTTTCGAACCTGACCTTGATCCATAAAGCGAAAGCGCCTGTCATGCTCCGGTGTATTGATTGTAAACTCGTCCAATGCTTTCTTATCAAAGTACATCGTGAAGGTCCCACGCTTATGCTCCAAGATATCCGATGCAATGTTGAATCGGAGCAATAAACCCTCAAAAGTGCCATTAGCTGTATGGATGGTGCCCTGGCTCCAGTCTTTCGATAAGTAGGGGTCACCCACTACTTCTGTTAGTGAGGATTCGACGAAGGGGATGAAGAAGCTGGTTGGGAGGTTCCGTCCAGAATTATTCTGGGCGTAGCCAATGCACGCTTGTAGACCAAACAAGATCATTGCATATTCTTTCACCATGAAGGACCCCCTCTGATTCATCCGGTATTAAAGTTATACGAGGATAGTTTCATTCAAGGTTCCAGATGATGGGTGGAAGGTAGTATATCGAAGCCCATGTAGATCAACGGAGTGCCGCATCAGTTACTCAAGCTGATGCCAAACTTCTGGAGACGCGCTTCCACTTCGTCTTTGGATTTGCCCAAATTGTTGTCGCAAAGCTTCTTTGTCAGTCTTGATTTCATGAGTTCACCGTCTTCCAAAATGTACAGCGTCGCTTCATAATAATATTCTGGTTGCTCTTGTATTTTGTAGGCGCCGATATCGGCGTCATGCAACACTTTTTTATGTTTGATATACAGGGAGGGGTTATCGCTCCCCAGGGATATCACCTCATAAAACCCAACGCGACTCTTTTTTTTGACTTGGTCAATCTTCATGTACTTGAATACCCTTGTGCCTTGTTCTGTCTCTAGTTCGAAAGCATTGAGTGCCCCCTGGTTGAACGAAAGAGTGTAGGTGCCGCGCTGGTAATCAACAATGTCACTGACGATGTTGTATCGAAGCAACAAACTATCGAAAGTTCCAGTTTCTGAATTGATGGTCCCTTTGCTCCAGTCCTCTAACAGATAGGCGTCGCCTTGTGGCTCATCCGAGTTGGCCGCCGCGGCTGGATGGTCCGCTCCCCGCTTGAAGACTTTGATGCTCTGGGCCTGGCCAACCAACACTTGGATACAAAACAGGAATATTAGGTAGTTTTTCACAATGAAGGCTTTTGCTGAGCTCATTCTATCACTTGAGAATACGAACAAGACTTCTTCTAAGATAAAGTATCTGGAGAGTTTTTTCCGTGACGCTTCGGAAGAAGACAGTATTTGGACCATCGCTTTGTTCACGCATCGGCGCCCTAAGCGTCAGGTCAATACAAGGCTATTGGCAGAGTGGGCCATGAGTTATGCACAACTCGATGCTTGGCTGTTTGAAGAGTCTTATCACGTAGTGGGCGACCTGGCGGAGACGATTTCGCTGATTTTACCATCCTCGGTCACAAGCAGCGATCGTACCCTGTCCGGTTGGATGGACTACTTGCGTGATTTGACTGACAAAAGCGAATGGGAAAAAGAGGTAGCGATCAAAGAGGCCTGGAGCACTTTGTCTCATGAAGAGCGCTTTGTATTCAATAAACTGATCACCGGTGGTTTCCGAGTAGGGGTGTCTCACAATACTATTTTCAAAGCCTTAGGGAAGGTCTTGGATATAGATCAGTCCGAGGTGGCGCACCGACTTAGCGGAGATTGGGACCCATACCATACCTCATTCCATACGCTCTTGGATGATCAACCCGGTGCGTCGGATTCCAAGCCTTACCCTTTCTACCTGGCCTATCCTCTCGAAGACGAGCCAGAGCGCCTTGGCGAGCTGCGGGATTGGGACATCGAGTGGAAGTGGGATGGGATCCGTTCTCAGCTCATCAAAAGGGGAGGCGAGTTATTTCTATGGAGTCGAGGAGAGGAATTGATCACGGATAAGTTTCCCGAGCTTCACGACCTGATTGAGCTTCTCCCCAATGGAGTCGTATTAGATGGCGAGTTGCTGGCATTTAGCGACGGTCGACCTTTGCCCTTTAGCATTCTGCAGACCAGGATCGGGCGGAAAAACGTTTCAAAGAAGCACCTCAGAGAGGCCCCAGCATCGATAATCTGTTACGATTTACTAGAATATGAAGGAGTCGACATCAGGGATCGTCCGCTTTCTGAGCGGAGGACGCTCCTTGAAAAACTGATCGGCGAGGGTCTGTTTTCACCTAGATTGATGGTTTCTGAGCAAGTACAGTGCGACAATTGGCAGGAAGTGGCCGAGCTGCGGAAGCATTCCCGGGAGCATGATGCCGAGGGGTTCATGATCAAAAGGTGGTCTTCGCCCTACAAATCAGGCCGCAAAAGGGGCGACTGGTGGAAGTGGAAGGTTGATCCTTATACCGTCGATGCCGTGATGATCTATGCGCAAAAGGGACATGGTCGACGAGCGGATATCTACTCTGACTATACTTTCGCGGTCTGGGACGGCGACAGGCTTGTCCCATTTGCCAAGGCTTATTCAGGGCTGACGGACAAAGAAATGACCGAAGTCACGGCATTCGTACAGAAGAATACCTTGGAGCGTTTTGGCCCTGTCCGGACAGTAACGCCCGACCTGGTGTTCGAAATTCATTTCGAGGCCATCAACGAATCTTCGCGACACAAATCGGGCATTGCCGTCAGGTTTCCTCGAATTCATCGTTGGCGCCGGGACAAGCCACCTGAAGAGGCCAACACGCTCGAGGATCTCAAACGGCTACTGCTACCGACAAAAGGATGACCAGAGAAGAACTGCGGCAAGAAGCACTGGATTGGTTTGACGCCAAAGATTGGGATCCCTTTGCTTTTCAGCAAGAGTGCTGGGAGGCCTATTGGGAAGGCAAAAGCGGCCTACTCAACGCACCCACCGGTAGCGGCAAAACATATGCATTGTGGATTCCGGTGGTTCTGGAGCATCTGTTGAAACATGAGAAACACGAAGTTTTTCCTGAACTTCGGGTGCTTTGGGTGACCCCACTTCGAGCCCTGGCGAAGGACATTCACCGGGCGATGAATGAGTTCTGTCAAGACATCGAGCTGCCCTGGAAGGTGGGTTTGCGAACAGGTGACACGCCCACCAGTGAGCGGCAGAGACAAAAGAAGGAAGCGCCTCAAGCCCTTGTCATCACCCCGGAGAGTTTGCACATACTCCTGTGTCAAAAAGACTATCCCAATTACTTTAAATCTCTACGGGCCATCATCGTAGACGAATGGCACGAGATCATCGGGACGAAGCGGGGCGTGGCCACAGAGTTGGCCATTTCCCGATTAAAGAGCGTTAGCAGTCACCCATTGAAAATCTGGGGAATCTCTGCAACCATAGGGAATCTGAAGCAGGCCAAACGTGTGTTGCTCGGCGAGGACATGTACCAGTCAGGGGTAGAGGTCACGGCAGAAATCGACAAAGAAATATACATCGAGTCGATCCTCCCTGATGAAGTTGAGAAGTTCCCCTGGTCAGGGCATCTGGGTACCAAACTACTACCTAAGATCATTCCACTGATCAAAGAGAACAACACTACATTACTCTTTACCAATACACGATCGCAGACTGAATTGTGGTATCAGGCGGTCTTAAAGCATGCGCCCGATCTCGCGGGGGTAATTGCGATGCACCACGGTAGCATGGATCAAAACATTCGGACCTGGGTTGAGGATGCTTTGCATGCGGGTAAACTCAAGGTAGTGGTGTGTACCTCTAGCTTGGATCTGGGTGTGGATTTCCGGCCCGTGGATTTGGTCATTCAGGTGGGCGGCCCAAAGGGCATCTCCAGATTTCAGCAGCGAGCGGGTCGCAGTGGTCACCGCCCGGGAGAGATATCCCGGATCTACTTTGTGCCGACTCATTCGCTCGAGTTGGTCGAGGGTGCGGCGCTGAGAGATGCCATAGAGGCGGGAAACTATGAGAGCAGAAAGCCACTCGAGAAGTGCTTTGATGTGCTTGTGCAGTACCTGGTGACCCTGGCCGTTAGTGGTGGCTTTCGAGGATTGGATATCTTACAGGAGCTCAAAAACACTTTCTGTTACCGGCTTATCACCGCAGAGGAGTGGCGGTGGGCTTTGAACTTCATTTGTACAGGTGGCAAGACACTGGGAGAGTATGATGAGTATGCAAAAGTGTATGAGGCAGATGGAGTTTTTCACATCATCAACAACAAGGCAGCGACCCGTCACCGCCTATCTATTGGGACCATAGTAGGTGATCCTGCACTCAAGGTTCGATTCCTCACAGGAGGATACCTCGGTACGGTGGAGGAGTACTTCATATCGAAACTCAATCCTGGTGATACTTTCTGGTTTGCAGGGCAGAACCTGGAATTCGTTCAGGTGAAAGAACTTACCGTACTCGTGAAGAAATCGAAGAAGAAGAGTGGTGTGACGCCCGCATGGGGTGGAGGCCGGTTGCCTCTGTCGTCGCTACTTTCGGATGTGATCCGCATGAAACTGGAGGAGGCGGCAGCAGGGAATAGCCATCACATCGAGCTCAAGACGATCCAGCCCATATTGGACCTTCAAGCTAGGTGGAGCATCGTCCCCGACCGAAATACGCTCCTCATCGAGAAGACCACGAGCCGGTTTGGTCATCATATCTTCATCTATCCTTTCGAAGGCATGTTTGTCCACGAGGTGCTAGCCGGGGTTATCGCTTATCGCATCAGCCAGCTGCAACGGATCACCTTCTCTATTTCCATGAACGATTATGGCTTTGAGCTCCTTTCTGACCAAGAGATTCATATCGTCGAAGCTTTAGAACTTGACCTTTTTAGTGAAGAAAATTTGATGCAAGATATTGCCGCGAGCCTCAATGAGACGGAGCTGGCTAAGCGAAAGTTTCGGGACATTGCGACCATCGCGGGGCTCATCTTTCAAGGCTTTCCTGGGAAAAATATCAAGTCAAAACACCTTCAAGCCTCCGCGCAAATCATCTACCAGGTCTTCGAAACGTACGATAACGAGAACCTTTTGATCAAGCAATCGATGGAAGAGGTGATGAACTTGCAGTTCGAGCGGAGTAGGCTGTTCGAAGCGCTTCGTCGAATCAATCAACAGGAAATCGTACTGAAGGAAACGAAACAACCCACGCCTTTCGCCTTTCCGATTTTGGTAGATTCCATTCGCAGGCAGAATCTATCCTCGGAGGAAATTGCCGATCGCATCGCTAAGATGCAAGTGCTGCTGGAGAGTGCTAGTTGATTTTTGGATGAGAAATTGCGATGTTCTTCGAAATGCGATGTACGGGTTGTGGATCATAAGACGTTCAATTCTTAACTTCGCCATTTATTTCTTGTAATCAACTTTTTAAGGATTATGCGTCTGAAAAGCGTATTGGTATTGATCGTTTTGTGTAGCGTGGAATTGGGAGCCCAATCCATCGTGGGGAAGTGGAAGACCATTGATGATACCACTGGAAAACCAAAGTCTGTTGTTGAGATTTTCGAGTCCGACGGAAAGTACTACGGTAAGATCATCAAACTGTATCCGGACCCAGGAGAAGATCCCGATCCCGTTTGTACAGAATGCACCGGCCGGAGAAAGGGGCAGAAGGTGATCGGCATGCAGATCATTGAGGACATGGAAAAAGAAAAGGACGGGGATTATAGTGGGGGAGAGATTATGGACCCTGAGAACGGTAAGACCTACACCTGCAAGCTATGGGTAGAAGATGGATTTTTAAAAGTTCGAGGCTACCTGCTTTTCCTTTATAGGACGCAGACCTGGGAGCCGTACAATGGATAGTCTTACCGGTAGTACGGTAGGCGAAGGAGGCGTGACGGTCCTGCTCAAGGGGGAGAAAATCAAGTTGCTCCCTGGCAAGGTACTCTACTGGGTGGAGCGTAAGTTGATGATTGTCTCAGATGTGCATTTGGGCAAGGCTGGGCACTTCAGGAAGCACGGTATTGCCGTTCCAGGCAATATCCACGTGCATGACCAACAGCAGCTATCTGACTTGCTGCTCGCTCACACCGTGGATGATCTGGTCTTCCTCGGAGATCTTTTTCATAGCGATGCGAATGCCGAATGGCATCTTTTTGCAGAATGGGCCAGGAGCATTGAAGGTACTCGGTTGACACTGGTAAGGGGCAATCATGATATCCTTCCGCTCAGAGAATATCAGGCGTGCGGGTTGAACACCGTGGAGCGTCTGACCCTTGGACCTTTTTCCCTCACACATCAGGAAGAGGTTGATGATCAATATTACAACATTTCGGGCCACCTGCATCCGGCTATAAAGCTCCGTGGTGCCGCTAAGCAAGGCTTGAAGTTACCTTGCTTCTTTTTCCGCCCCAATCATGCCTATATGCCTGCTTTTGGCAACTTTACGGGATTATACACCCTCCGTAAGCGACGCGAGGATAAAGTGTTTGCAGTTACCGGCAACCGTGTTATGCGAGTTAATTGACTCGATTCTCTCCGCAAATTCTTACTTTTAGGCAAAGATTTTTTTCTTGGTACAGGTTACCAATCACACTTTTGTTGTATTAATTATCAGGATATTCATATATCCTAACTGTGTATGAAGGACAGCGAGATTCTTGACAGGATACGTCAGGGAGACGAGAAAGTGTTAGAGTTTTTGTATCAGAAGCATTATCGTATGATGCTCAATATGATACTTAAGAACAATGGCACCGAGCAAGAGGCGCAGGACGTTTATCAGGAAGCACTAGTGGCTTTCTGGCAAAAGGCCATCAGCGGTAAGCTCGTACTCACCTCCAAGATCAGTACGTACCTCTACAGTATCTGTCAGAATTTGTGGAGAAAAGAACTAGATAGAAAAGGCCGATTGTCAAACGAAGAAAAGGACGGCCAGGATTTCCAGACCTATGAAGAAAATGAGAACTACAAGATTGTGGTCTCATGCATTGAAGAGCTCGGTGATATTTGTAAGAAGATTCTTACTTATTATTATTTTGAGGGTCTCTCAATGAGTGACATAGCTGAGAAAATGAGTTTCGCAAACACCGATACTGCCAAGACTAAAAAGTATAAGTGCAAGAAACGCCTAGATAGTTTGATAAAGGAACGTTACACGAGAAAAGACTTTTTTGAGCAATGAATGCCAACCAGTTTGATAGAATCGATCAATACTTACGCGGAGATCTAAATGCCGCTGACATGAAGGAGTTTGAGGCTTCCCTATCCTCAGATCCAGCATTGTCAGATGAGTTCTCTGTGCAACAAGAAATTGTGGAAGGCATTCGGTCCTACCGCAAAGCTCAATTGAAGCAACAATTGTCGCAAGTAGCATTGCCAGAGCATGGGGGTTGGCAAGTGGCAGGCTTAAAAGGGCTTGTTGGTGCAGCGGTGACTTCTGCCGTGCTAGTGGGTGCCTGGTACTTTGGCGCTGATACTGATCCACAAGAATCTTCTGCAATGATTGCGATGGAGGGTCCGGCGTATCGCAAGCAAGAAGTGACACTACCGGAGATCAATCCGGTAGAAAAGATAGCATTTGTTCCTATTTCGGAAGCGCCCGCTGTACGAGAAGAAGTGGCCATGGCAGAGCCCGAGATTGAAGAATCGGTAAGCCAGCCAGCTTTTGAGGCGAATATTGTTCTGCCAGAAGATCAGTCTGGAGCGGCAGAAGCAGAGTTTGTGCCGGAGCAGGTGAGCGAGGAGCTGCGGTCGGCCAATCTTAAGCCAACCACGAAAGTCCTACAAGTAGATAACTTCGACACGGAGAGCGATGAATTAAGGTATGAGTACTTTGATGGCAAGCTAGCCTTATACGGCAACTTCGGTCAATCACCGTACCAAATCTTGGAAATCAATCAGAACGGTGCAAAGCGATTGTTTCTCTTCCATGAGGACGCCTACTATGCAATCACTAATACGTCGAAGCCTCTACCATTAGTAAGGATTGACGATCCGGAGATGATCGAGGAATTGGACATCTTCAAGGGCGAATAATAGATCGGTGCCGGCACATTTGTTACTTTTGGTAGCAAGATGCAGCCGAAAAAGCCGAGGAAAAAAAGAAAACTAGGAAGCTATCCTTTTATGAGCGTGGTATTCAGTATCACGCTTTCTTTATTGGTGATCGGCCTGTTTGGGCTGCTACTCGTGCATAGCCAACGCCTCACTGCTATCATTCAGGAGAATGTACAGCTGCAGGTCTACCTTCAAAAGAACATTACGGATAGTGAGAGGAACCGATTGGAGCGGATCCTGGGCACAAAGGACTACGTCTTCAAAAATGAGGAGACCCCACGGGTAGAGTTCATTAGTCGAGACGATGCAGCGCAAGCATTCATCAAGGCTACCGGAGAGGACTTTACGGACTTACTGGGAGAGAACCCGCTGCGAGATCTTTTTGTGATCAACGTCGCCTTTGATTACCAGTCCTTGGACAGTCTCGAAGTGGTTGAAGCCGACATCAACGCCCTGCGAGGCGTTTATGAGGTCAATTATGTTGCCTCTCTCGTGCAAAGCATCAATGAGAACCTCACCAAAATCGGTCTGGTGCTATTAGGTTTTGCCCTGGTACTTTTCCTGGTGGTGGTGATTCTGATCAACAATACAATCAAGCTAGCCCTCTTTTCTCAACGGTTCTTGATTAGAAGCATGCAGCTCGTGGGAGCTACTGGCACTTTCATCAAAAGACCGTTCTTGATCCGTTCGGCATTGTATGGCGGTATCGCCGGTCTACTGGCATGTGGACTCTTATACCTTCTTTATCGATCTGCGATTGCCAGAGTCGAGAACCTGGCGCAGCTTAGGGACGAACAGAGTTTACTTCTACTGTCTGGGGTGATCATCACCATGGGTGTCTTTGTGGCCTATTTCAGCACGATGAGCGCAATCACGAGATACCTCAAAACCTCTCTGGACGAATTATATTGACTAATTTCGCGGCATGTCTGATAATAAATTCGCTTTCGCTCGAATCAACTATATCATCATGATTGGAGGCCTATTGCTGTTGGCCTTGGGATTCATTATCATGACCCTTGATCAGGAGCCCTACGGCTTCGGGTTTCTAGGCCTCACCCTGGGCCCGATTGTCGTGATGCTTGGTTTTTTGGCTCAATTCGTTGCCATCTTCTATAAGCCCAAAAAGGACTCCGAGTCCGCCTAGCGGCACCGATGACCTGGTTAGAAGGATTGATTTTGGGCTTGATTCAGGGCTTGACCGAGTTTTTGCCCGTCAGCAGCAGTGGCCATTTAGAGATTGGGAACGTATTACTTGGGGTCGAAGCGGAGGATCATCTACTTTTTACAGTCCTGGTACACGCGGCCACGGCCATCAGCACAGTCATTGTCTTTAGGAAGGAGATCGGCCAACTATTGCAGGGCCTACTAAAGTTTCGATGGAATGAATCCTGGCAATTTGCGGTAAAGATTATTATCTCGATGATACCTGTCGCTATCGTCGGCCTTTTTTTTGAAGAGGACATTGAGCAGCTATTTTCAGGTAACCTGCTGCTTGTCGGGGGCTGCCTGATGGTGACGAGCGCTCTTCTCTTTTTTACCTATTTGCAAAAATCCAATGAGAAGGAGGTGTCCTATATCGCTGCTTTGGTCATTGGACTGGCCCAGGCGTTTGCAGTATTACCGGGGATTTCCAGGTCCGGGGCGACCATTGCCACGGCACTGCTTCTTGGTATCGACAAGAGCAAAGCCACCAGGTTTTCCTTCTTAATGGTGTTGGTGCCCATTCTGGGTGCTGCTCTGTTAAAAACAAAGGATTACATGGAGTCCCCGGAGGTGGCAGGCTCTATCGCGACGAGCACACTAGCCGTTGGCTTTGTTGCTGCACTACTTGCAGGATACGCAGCATGTCGCTGGATGCTCAATATTGTTCGGCAGGGCAAGCTGACTTATTTTGCCCTCTATTGTTTGATTGTGGGACTCATAGCTATCGTCAGCCAACTCTAATTGACAACGCTATCCAAATACGAAGAGGGTCAGTTGCTTCTGATCGACAAACCATTCGAATGGACTTCCTTCGACGTGGTCAAAAAGCTAAGGTCCGTCTTGCGGGTGAAGAAAATCGGACATGCAGGCACTTTGGATCCCCTGGCGACAGGTTTGCTGCTCATAGCAACGGGTAAGTTTACGAAAAAGCTCCAGTTCTTACAGGCTGAGGACAAAGAGTACGAAGGAGTAATCGAGGTGGGCAAGACGACTCCATCCTACGATTTGGAGACTGCGTTTGATACAGAGTCCAAATGGGAGCATATCTCCGACGAAGATCTCTTGGGAACTGCCCATCGGATGACGGGTATGATCGAACAGTACCCCCCGGCACATTCGGCGGTAAAGGTCGGCGGACAGCGTGCCTACAAACGGGCTCGAGCCAATCAGGAAGTGGTCCTCAAGCCTAGAGATGTCATGATTCACCGTTTCGAGCTCACCAGAATTGCCAAGCCTGAAGTCAGTTTCCAAATTCACTGTAGCAAGGGAACCTACATACGGAGTATGGCCAATGACTTTGGCCGGCACCTTGGGACGGGTGCTTATCTCAAATCCTTGCGTAGGACGGCGATCGGAGACTATCGGATATCTGATGCCCGCGCGTTGCAAGATTTCATTGCTGACTATCAGAAGGAACATGCGAGTCATTGAAAAGCTCACGGATTTGGAGGCTTTGGGCCATGCGGTGGTGACGAGTGGGACCTTTGACGGCGTCCACTTGGGCCATCGGAAGATTCTTAGACGCTTGAGAAAGCTTGCCAAGCAGATGGAAGGCGAGAGCCTGGTACTCACCTATTGGCCACATCCTAGGTCAGTTTTGGGCGACGGATGGGGCGACCTTCGGTTGCTGAGTACCTTTGAGGAAAAGGTGAGACTACTGTCGGAGACCGGTATCGACTACCTGGTCAAAATACCCTTCACGCGTGAGTTCTCAGAGATGTCCTCTGAGGCATTTGTCAATGAGATCATCGTGGAGCAGCTGGGAACAAAGAAGTTGGTCATTGGCTACGATCACCGTTTTGGCCGCAATCGGGAAGGGGGCTTTGACTACCTCAAGGCCAATCAACACCATTTTGGCTTTGAAATAGAGGAGATATCAAGGGAAGATATTGACGAGGTTGGTGTCAGTTCCACTAAGATCCGGAAGGCCTTGTCTTCTGGAGATGCCGAGCAGGCTGCTAAGTTTCTGGGCAGGCCCTACCAACTCACTGGAATTGTCACAAAGGGAGACCAACTGGGTAGAACTTTGGGCTTCCCCACAGCAAATGTCTATATCCCTGAGGCCTATAAGCTCATCCCGGCGGATGGGGTATATGTAGTGCAAGTGACAATCGATGGTGAGTTACTAACAGGTATGCTCAACATAGGCATGAGACCTACCCTGGATGGTACTAAGCGACAGATCGAAGTGCATATCTTCAACTTTGATCAAGATATTTATGGTACAAATATCGAGGTCCATCTACTTGCTAGATTGCGATATGAACAGAAATTTGACAACATGGACGCCTTAAAACAACAACTCGAGGTCGACAAAGAAGCTGCTCTGTCTTACCTCAAAACCCTATAAAATCAAGAAAAAGATGAATACCTCAGATATAAAGTTCCGGGTCCATCTGGATGATCAAAACGTACCGGAAAAGATCGAATGGGACGCCGATCAAAAAGACACCCCTGGCTGGAGTGAGACCAGGAGTATTTCTGTTTCGCTTTGGGACGAACCTGGTAAAAACACCTTGCGGATTGATCTGTGGACGAAGGACATGCCGGTCTTAGAAATGAAAAGATTTTACATTGACTGCCTAGGTGGCATCGCCCAGAGTGTCCTCAATTCGACCGGAGACGAAATCATGGCCCAAGAGCTCAATGATCTGTGCGACAGACTCGTCCAGCACGTGAAGAAAGAAGAGTCCTGAGCTACTTTGAGGTAAAAGGGACCTCGAGGCCAAGAGGCTAACAATGTGCAATTGTTTTCTCATAAAAGGGCTTTTTTGGCTGATAACGCTGTATTAGGAGATTCCCAAAAGAATACCTCTGGAAACGTTTGCGAAGCTGATTTTAACAAAAAATTTACCTAATATTAGGAATTATTTATAGTTCTAAAACTCAACTGTATGAAAAGAACGCTTACCAATATATTTCTTACACTGATAGTATGCATGCATACATCTGCCTTTGTCTTGGCCCAAGGGACAACGATATCGGGCAGTATCACCGATGAGACTACCGGTGAGTCACTGATTGGTGTCAATATCCTGGTCAAGGGGACGGTCCTTGGGACGATTTCTGACCTCAATGGTGAATTCAACCTCAGTGTCCGATCGGCACCCCCTTTGACACTTGTGGTGACCAGTGTGGGATACGAACAAAAAGAGGTAGAGGTCACTAGCGCGACCACAAGCGGATTGACCATCAATCTAAGGGAATCTGTCCTTCTCGGGCAGGAGATTGTCGTCTCTGCCTCTCGGGTGGAAGAAAGTACCCTGCGTTCGCCAGTGGCGATACAGCGGATGGACATCCTCGACATACAAAACAACGCGAGTACTGACTTTTACGATGCCTTGAAGAACATGAATGGCATTGATTTCAGTACGCAAAGTCTTACGTTCAAATCAGTAAATGCACGTGGATTTGGTTCCAACGGCAATACCCGATTTGTGCAGATGATCGATGGAATTGACAACCAGGCGCCAGGCCTCAACTTTCCGGTGGGTAACGTAGTGGGAATTGGTGAGTTGGACCTCGAGAGTGTAGAGATGATCCCAGGTCCAGCGTCTGCGCTTTACGGTCCCAACGCCCTACAGGGTATCCTCCTCATGCAGAGTAAAAGTCCCTTTGACTACCAAGGACTTTCAGCTTACGTAAAACTGGGAGTCAATCACATTGACGGAGAAGACGACGATCCCTCACTGTACCAGGACTACGGTTTCAGGTACGCGAAAGCTTTCAATAACAAGTTTGCCTTTAAGCTGACTGCCTCCTATCTCGGCGCCAATGACTTCGTTGGCGTAGATACGAGAGACCAGGGCATTGCCACGGGCAACGTGGTGGAGCGTGGCGCCACTGAGCGAGGTGACAACCGCTTCTATGACGGCGTCAACGAGTACGGTGATTTTCTCATCGATCTTGCTACCGTCGGAGCAGCTTCTTCTGCCCTGGATCCGCTGAGCGCGCTGCTGCCCTCGGGCATTCAAGGATCTTTCACTCCAAAAGGCTATGCGGAGGGTTCATTTGTTGACAACCGAACGGAAAGTATCAAATTTGGAGCAGGTCTACATTATAGATTGAACGACAACGTAGAGCTACTCGGACAGTTCAACTGGGGAAGCGGAAGTACGGTCTACACGGCCAATGATCGATTTGTTCTGGATGACTTTGTGATTTGGACGGGAAAGGTAGAATTACGGGGTTCCAACTTCTTCCTGCGCGCCTACACTACCCAAGAGAACTCTGGAGACAGCTACGCGGCGAACACTTTAGCTTCACTTGTTAATCAGCAGTTTTATCTGCCCTCTTACGCTGGTGGCTTTGTAGCTGCCAGGGGTGCGGGACTCGATATTGATGCTGCCCATGCGACAGGCAGACTACTGGCTGACTCTCAACAACCTGCCGCAGGAAGTCCGCAGTTCAATGAAGCAGTTGATATTTTTAGATCACGCTCTATCGCGGATGGGGGCGCATTGTTCCTGGATAAGTCCAACATGTATCACTACGAAGGCAGCTACAACTTTAGCGATCAGATCGAGTTCATGGATCTTGTGGTAGGAGCCAATCTCCGAAACTACAATCTGAATTCGGAGGGGACACTTTTTGCATTGGAAGACAATGGCGATGAAATCTCTTACACCGAATATGGTGCTTATGCCCAGGTGAAGAAGAGTTTTATCAACGATGCCCTAGATATTCAGGCGTCGCTTCGCTACGATAAAAACGAATTCTTTACGGGCCAGTTTTCCCCTCGCTTCAGTGCGGTGATGGAGGTGGCTCCGGATCATAACATTCGAGGGTCTTTCCAACGAGGATTCCGTATTCCTACAACCCAGGATCAGTTCATCGACCTTAATGTGGTTTCTAGATGGCTGATTGGCAGTACGGATTTCCTAAAGCAGCGCTATAATTTCGTAGGGAGCAATCCGGCAAGCCAGACTTACTTGGCCTCGGACCTTCAGGCGGTGGCTGCAGGAGAGTTGTCTATTGAGAATTTGGAGACAGCTACAGCACTGCTGGAAGAGGAGTTTGACACAGAGAAGGTAAATACGTTAGAAGGCGGGTATCGAGGGCTGTTTCTGGATGGTCGACTGTTGATCGACGGGTACTATTTTTACAATATCTACCAAGACTTCATCGCAGAGGTCTCACCTGTGCAAGCTTATCAAGCTGATGACCTACCAGGTACCTCAAGAGAAGAGCTTCAAACACCGATACCTGGTTTCGATGCGACTACCGCAGACGGCAAGCTCGCCATCTTGAATGGTGAAGTAGCTACTCAAACCTACGGGGTCGATGTCAATGCCGATGGAAATGTGAGGTCACAGGGATGGGGTCTCAGTGGAGAATATACCTTGAATGGTGGCTACAGACTTGGGGCCAATGTATCGTACAACGAGCTTATCTCAGATCAGGACCTGCAAGATCAGGGCTTTCTGGCCCAGTTCAATACGCCAGAGTATCGATACAATGTCAGCTTTGGCAACCGTAAGGTCACGGACAATCTAGGTTTTAATGTTGCTTGGCGTTGGCAAGAGGCATTTTTGTGGCAATCGTCCTTCGGAGTGGGTGTGATTCCCGCGTTTGGGACGTTGGACGCCCAGGTGTCTTACAAGCTACCTGAGCTGAAAACAATTGTCAAGTTGGGAGGCTCGAATGTGCTCAATAAGCGATTCACCACATCCTATGGCAATCCCCGACAGGGAGCCATCTTTTATCTACAATTGACATTTGACGAATTCCTTAACTAAGCAAAACCTATGAAATTTAATATCACATATATCCTCTTAGCGCTTTGTACGGTAGGTTTTGTGTCTTGTACAAGCGAAGATGAGTTAGTAGATAAAAGGCTTGAGGACAATCCTCTACCCACGGTTCCAGATCCTGACTACTCTGCGGGGTCACTGGATTTTTCCACCTATGTTTCCATTGGTAACTCCATAACAGCCGGTCTCATGGATGGCGCTTTGTACACCAGTGGTCAGGAAAGCTCCTTCCCGAATCAGTTGGCGACAAGCTTTGGTCCCGTAGGTGGTGGCACGTTCAACCAACCTGATATTGGTAGCGAGGCTGGATTTAATACCACCCTCAATGATATATCCAATGCCTTTGACCCAGCCGCCGCGGTCTTCGGGAAGTTTATATTGGACCTGTCTGTGCCCGGTCCCACACCGACGGCACCTGGTGCGCCATTTACGATGGTCGCGGATCCTTCTTCGATCAACAACCTTGGGATTCCGGGTATGCGGATGATCGAGATCGGTACGGCAGGTTATGGTAGCCTCAATCCTTTTTATACCCGATTTGCCCTCGATCCTGCGTCTACTTCGGTTTTGGAACAGGCACTTGTGCTTCAACCTACTTTCATGAGCATGTGGTTAGGCAGCAATGATGTGCTTTTATGGGCCTCTGGGGGAGGTGTTGGTGCTACGGGTATCGATCCCAATACGGGTATGCCAGATCCTAGCAATGATGCTACGATCAATTCGTTGGTGAGCACGGTTTCCTTCGACCTGGCGGTTGATCAGGTCGTCGCGACGATTGGCGCTCAGTTGCCCGACACGGAAGTTGTGCTTCTCAACGTGCCCAATGTGACGGTGCTTCCTTTCTTCCAGGCGGTGGCCTACAATGCCATACCATTGGATGCGGCTACAGCTGAGCAAGCACAGGCTGGTTATGATGGGTACAATCAGATTCTTTCGGTATTGGCCGATCCCGCTACAAAGACCGCTTTGGCTGGTTTTGGTTTTGAGGGTATCTCGGCAGAGGAAGCGGCGGCGCGCAATGTTTCTTTTAGCGCAGGAGCCAATGCGGTCGTGGTTGTCGATAATGCGCTTACGGACATTACTGCGGACCTTCAGATTCTTTTGGGTGCAGGGCAGATTACTGACGAGCAGCTAGCTGCTCTCACTCCATTGGTACAAGCCAGGCAGTTGAAGTCGGTGGAGGAAGATCCTAATTTGGCCTTGTTTGGATTGCCAGCGGAGATCCTCACATTGAGTGCTGGAGCAGTTTTAGGCACGCTAGCCGATCCTGACAATGAGGCTTCAGTTATTGGAGTAGGGGTTCCATTAGCAGATAGTTTCACGCTAACCACAGACGAGATTGGGTAGTTGCTTAGTCGCATCGTCGCGTTCAATACCAAGCTTGCCACCGTGGCGGCAACCAACGCGAATATGGCTTTGGTTGATATCAATTCTGTGATTACAAATGCGGCGATCATGGGTGGAT
>JBCCXG010000008.1:0-25857 GCA_039191945.1 Bacteroidota bacterium | reverse complement strand
GTTGAAACCGATCATGATACAGGTCAGACCATCCTCAAAGGGATGGGTGAACTTCACTTGGATATCATCATCGATCGATTGAAGAGGGAGTTCAAAGTAGAGATCAACCAAGGTGCCCCTCAAGTAGCTTACAAAGAGGCGGTGCGATCGAATGTTGAGCACAAAGAGGTCTACAAGAAGCAGACGGGTGGTCGAGGTAAGTTTGCCGACATCGTCTTTGAACTAGGACCTAAGGATGAGGATCATGAGGCAGAAGGGTTGCAGTTCGTCAACAATATCGTAGGTGGTGTGATTCCTAAAGAATTTATCCCGGCTGTGGAGAAAGGCTTTAAGCAAGCGATGGATAATGGCCCCTTGGCCGGTTATCCCATCGATAGCCTGAAAGTTCGATTGTTCCACGGTTCATTCCACGATGTGGATTCCGATTCGCTGTCTTTCGAATTGGCTGCTCGACTAGGTTTTAAGGAAGCAGCGAAAAAAGCGAAACCTGTACTTCTTGAGCCTATTATGAGTGTGGATGTGGTAACTCCAGATGAGTACACAGGATCTATCACCGGCGACCTCAACAAACGTCGAGGCATCATGAAAGGCATGGACACAAAGGGTGCAAGTCAGGTAGTGAAGGCGGATGTGCCACTTTCGGAGCTCTTTGGATATGTGACGGATCTCCGAACAATGAGCTCAGGTCGCGCGACAGCGTCTTTGACGTTCTCTCACTACGATCAGGTTCCGAGAAATATCGCCGATGACGTTATTGCAAAAGTAAAAGGGCAGCCTGCATAATTAGGTTGAGATAGCATGAATCAAAAAATTAGAATAAAACTTAAGTCTTACGATCACAATCTTGTTGACAAGTCTTCTGAGAAGATCGTTCGAGCGGTGAAGACCACGGGTGCTGTCGTTAGCGGTCCTATTCCTTTGCCCACGGTAAAGGAAAAATTCACCGTTTTGAGATCACCTCACGTCAACAAGAAGTCACGCGAGCAGTTTCAGCTTTGCACTTACAAGCGACTGGTTGATATCTATTCAAACAGCGCCAAAACAGTGGATGCTTTGATGAAATTGGAGTTGCCGAGTGGCGTAGACGTAGAGATCAAAGTTTAAGGTCTAAAGGATTTTCAGATAGCGAAAAGAACCAATCTTGAATTGGTTCTTTTTTTGTGTCGAAACATCAAACTGCGGTTTGGTTGCGGTTGCAGAATTGCTATCTTTGCAGTCCTTTTCACAAAAACCGAAAAGAGAGGGTTTAAATATAATACAAACGAGAAATGCCTGGAATAATTGGACGTAAGATTGGAATGACCAGCATTTTTAATGAGGACGGGAAAAATATTGCCTGTACGCTCGTTGAAGCAGGACCCTGTGTCGTTACGCAAGTGAAGAATCCTGAGACTGACGGATACCGTGCAGTCCAGCTTGCCTATGGCGAACGAAAAGAAAAAAATACTCCAAAAGCTTTGAAAGGACACTTCGCAAAAGCCAAGACTACACCCAAGAAAAAGGTGGTGGAGTTTCGGGATTTTCGCGAGGAGTTTGAAGACAAAGTGAAACTCGGAAACACCATCAATATTGATGATGTATTCAAGGAGAATGATTTCTTAGACGCCATCGGTACTTCAAAAGGTAAGGGCTTTCAGGGTGTGGTCAAGCGGCACGGATTTGGTGGTGTCGGTCAAGCAACACATGGTCAGCATAATAGACTCCGAGCACCTGGAGCAATCGGTGCGTGCTCCTTCCCCGCAAGGGTTTTCAAAGGCTTGAAAATGGCGGGTCGTACGGGAGGAAGTCGCGTGAAAGTGCTCAACTTGAAGGTCTTGAAAATGTATCCGGATAAGAATCTGGTACTGGTTAGTGGCTCCATCCCTGGAGCGAAAAACTCTTTTGTAATTCTTGAGAAGTAGACGATGAAATTATCGGTAATAAATTCGAAAGGAGAAGAGACGGGCCGAGAGGTGTCGTTGGATGATGCTGTGTTCGGCATCGACCCTAATTCTCACGCAGTATACCTCGACGTTAAGCAGTACCTGGCCAATCAGCGACAGGGTACGGCCAAGACGAAAGAGCGAAACGAGATCACTGGATCGACAAAAAAACTCAAGAAGCAGAAAGGCACTGGTACGGCACGAGCAGGTAGCATCAAATCGCCCATCTTCCGAGGTGGGGGCACGATCTTTGGCCCCAAGCCCAGAGATTTCAGCTTTAAGCTGAATAAGAAGGTGAAACAATTGGCGCGTAAGTCGGTGATTGCTGCGAAGCTCAAGGACAACCAAGTCAAGGTCCTGGAAGATTTTCAAATGGAGACTCCAAAAACGAAGGAGTTTGTTGAGGTGCTTTCAAATCTTTCGCTTCAAGTGGATAAGGCACTCTTCGTCTTAGGATCCTCTGACAATAACATTTTCCTGTCCTCAAGAAATATCCCCAATGCCAAAGTCATTTCTATCGATGAGATCAATTCATACGATATGGTGCATGCGGATTTTGTGGTATTCTTCGAGAGTGCAGTAGAGACCCTTGCAAACCGATTAAACTGATGGGAGTGCTTATCAGACCTTTAGTAACCGAAAAGTACTCTGCCATGAATGAGCAGGGTAAATATGGCTTTGTTGTTGCCAAGTCGGCCAACAAAATCCAAATAAAGAAAGAAGTAGAAAAAACGTATGGCGTGACTGTCGAGGATGTGAACACGATGGTACATCCAGCAAAAAGCAAGTCTCGGTATACGAAGTCCGGAATCATTCAGGGCAGTACTTCTTCTTATAAAAAAGCCGTGGTCAAAGTGGCTGACGGCGACATAATAGACTTTTATAGCGGAATATAAATCATGGCGGTAAAGAAACTAAGACCTACTACGCCTGGTCAACGATTTCGGATAGCTCCTGTCTTTGATGATGTCACCAAAGACAAACCAGAAAAATCGTTGTTGAAATCGCATAAAAGCAAGGGGGGTAGAAATAACCAGGGACGCATGACTGTCCGCAATGTAGGCGGAGGTCACAAGAAGAAGATGCGTGTCATCGACTTCAAACGCGACAAAGAAGGAGTGCCGGCAACTGTCCACTCTATCGAATACGATCCCGGTCGAACTGCCCGTATTGCTTTATTGCACTACGCAGATGGCGAAAAAAGATACATCCTGGCTCCCAATGGATTGGCAGTCGGGTCCACGCTGCTCTCCGGGGCAAAGGCGGCCCCTGAGGTAGGGAACTCGCTCCCCTTGTCGAATATCCCTATGGGTACGATTCTCCACAACATTGAGCTGAAGCCTGGTAAAGGTGGAGCGATCGCACGAAGTGCTGGCTCTTACGCTCAGTTGGTGGCTCGGGAAGGTAAGTACGCTACCCTGAAGCTTCCCTCGGGAGAGATGAGAATGGTCCTTGTGACTTGCTCAGCGACAATCGGAACTGTCGGCAACTCTGACCATATGAACGTGCGACTGGGTAAGGCAGGGCGAAATAGGTGGCTGGGTAAACGTCCTCGGGTACGAGGTGTGGCTATGAACCCCGTAGATCACCCCATGGGTGGTGGTGAAGGCCGATCTTCTGGAGGTCACCCAAGATCTAGAAATGGCCTCTATGCGAAAGGTAAGAAGACCAGAAAGCCGAATAAGTACTCTGATAAACTGATTGTAAGCAAAAGGAAATAATGGCCAGATCACTAAAAAAAGGACCGTACATTGACTTCAGACTTGAAAACAAAGTCGAAGCCATGAATGACTCTGGGAAGAAATCCGTGATCAAGACCTGGTCTAGACGATCGATGATTTCTCCCGACTTTGTGGGTCACACTTTTGCTGTGCACAACGGGAACAAGTTCATCCCAGTTTTTGTGACCGAGAACATGGTGGGGCACAAATTGGGTGAGTTCGCACCTACGCGAAATTTCCGTGGGCATATTGCTAAAAAAGATAAAGGACGTCGATAATGGCAGAAGCTACCGAACAAACGAAAGTGAAGAAGTCTGTCCGTATCCGGATGGCAAAAGAAGCGCTTGCTCAGTGGAAAGAGGAGAATGCTGGCAAGCAGGGACCGGCGAAGTCTTCCTTAAGAAACATCCCCACCGCTCCCCGAAAGATGAGATTGGTGGCAGACATGATCCGTGGTCAGCGCGTGAGCATTGCACTGAACATACTTCGGTTCGATACGAAGCACGCCTCAAACACTGTGGAGAAGTTGTTGTTGACCGCGATAGCCGATTGGCAGCAAAAGAACGAGGAAGTGAAGATTGAGGAGGCAGACCTTTACGTAAAGGAGATCTTCGTGGACAGTGCACGCATTCTCAAGAGACTTCGTCCTGCTCCCCAGGGCCGAGCACATCGGATCCGAAAGAGATCAAATCATATCACCATTGTGGTCGATGACTTTAATTCACAGTCCGCTCCGACCGAAAACGAAACTGAAAACGAATAAGACACATGGGACAGAAGGTAAATCCAGTTGGTCTTAGGTTAGGAATTGTCAAGGGATGGGATTCTGCCTGGTTTGGTGGAAAATCATTTGCGGACAAAATTGTGGAGGACCACAAGATCAGAGAATACATCAAAGCGAGGATTCCTAAAGGCGGTATCTCCAAGGTCGTGATCGAGCGCACCTTGAAGCGTATTACCTTGACCATCCACACCGCACGCCCTGGCGTTGTTATTGGAAAGGGTGGATCCGAGGTTGACAAGATCAAAGAGGAGTTGAAAAAGATCACAGGAAAAGACCTGCAGATCAACATCTTCGAAATCAAACGTCCTGAGCTTGATGCTGTGTTGGTTGGAGAATCGATTGCCCAGCAGTTGGCAGCTCGTATCTCCTATCGCCGAGCGATGAAGCAAGCAATTGCTTCGTCGATGCGCGTCGGTGCTCAGGGGATCAAGATTAAGTGCGCAGGCCGATTGGGCGGAGCTGAAATGGCACGCTCCGAGCAATACAAAGAAGGTAGAATTCCTCTGCATACGCTACGCGCAGACATTGACTATGCCATCTCCGAGGCACAGACAGTTTACGGGAAGATTGGTATCAAGGTCTGGATCTTCAAAGGTGAGATCTTCGGCAAGCGTGACCTCTCACCCAATGTCGGGATGAGCAACAACACTGGCGGCGCTGGTGGTGGTGGTGCCCGCAGAAGGAGGAACGATGGTCCGAAAAGAAAGAGACAGGGTTAATAAGACACGATAGAGATGTTACAACCGAAAAGAACAAAATTTCGCAAGAAGCAAAAAGGTCGTGTTCGCGGTCTTGCCCAGCGTGGGCATACCATCGCCTTTGGAACATTTGGCATCAAAGCGTTGGAGCCCGGGTGGATCAATAGTCGGCAGATCGAAGCTGCCCGTATCGCCATGACAAGGGCGATGAAAAGGGAAGGTCAGGTTTGGATCCGAATATTCCCGGACAAACCCGTGACGAAGAAGCCCGCAGAGGTACGGATGGGAAAGGGTAAAGGAGCACCAGAATACTGGGTCGCTACTGTACGTCCCGGCACGATCCTTTTTGAAGCGACTGGTGTAAGTCAAGAACTTGCCAATGAAGCCCTGCGTCTTGCCGCACAGAAGCTGCCAATCAGAACCAAGTTTGTCGTCAGGAGGGACTATCAAGGATGAAAAATTCTGAAATCAGAGGTTTGACTCTGGATGAGCTACAGAGCAAGTTGACCGTTGAAAAAGACAACTACAGCAAGCTGAAATTTGCTCATGCCATCACTCCCATCGAGAATCCAATGAAAATCAGAGAGTCTCGAAAATTCATCGCTCGGTTAGAGACAGAGCTTACCAAAAAGAAAAATCAATAATCCCACTATTGATGGAAAGAAATCTTAGAAAAGAGCGTGTCGGCCAGGTTGTAAGCAACAAGATGCAGAAGACGATAACAGTCTCTGTAAGCCGAAGAGAGAAACACCCTATCTACGGGAAATTCATTCAAAAGAGTTCGAAGCTAACTGCTCACGACGACAAGAATGAATGTAACATCGGAGATACGGTACGCATAATGGAAACGCGACCACTCAGCAAAAACAAACGCTGGCGTCTGGTTGAGATAATTGAAAGGGCGAAATAATGATACAGCAGGAATCAAGATTAAGCGTAGCTGACAACAGCGGAGCGAAGGAAGTGCTTTGCATCCGCGTGCTAGGCGGTACCAAGAAGCGATATGCCTCCATTGGTGATACGATTGTTGTGTCGGTAAAGTCCGCGACCTCTGCGAGCAGTCTCAAAAAAGGGACAGTTTCGAAGGCGGTGGTCGTACGTACAAAGAAGGAAATTCGCAGGAAAGATGGATCCTACATTCGATTTGATGATAACGCTGCGGTATTGCTGAGCGCGAACAATGAGCCGAGAGGAACGCGGATTTTCGGACCTGTTGCGCGAGAATTGCGAGAAAAGCAATTCATGAAGATTGTTTCATTGGCTCCTGAAGTTTTGTAAGATGGGTACGGTCAAAAAAATACATATCAAAAAGGGTGATACCGTCAAAGTAATTGCCGGCAACGATAAAGGCAAAACCGGTAAAGTGCTGGAGGTGAATACCGCCAAGTACCGAGCCATCGTGGAAGGAGTTGGGATGGTCACCAAACACGTGAAGCCATCGGCAACTAATCCCGAAGGCGGTATTGAAAACACTGAAGCGGCAGTACACATCAGCAACTTAATGTTGGTGGACCCATCTTCAGGCGACGCTACCCGAATTGGTCGCAAGGCCAATGACGATGGGAAGCTTCAGCGATACTCAAAGAAATCAGGAGAATTCATTTAAGTCATGGCAAACCCAAGATTAAAAGACAAATACCTGCAAGAGATTGTGCCCGCTTTGAAAGAGAAGTTTGAGTACAAGTCCGTCATGCAGGTACCCAAGATTACGAAGATTGCAATCAACAAGGGAATCGGAGCTGCTGTGGCGGATAAGAAGTTGATTGACATCGGCGTAGACGAATTGACGCTCATCGCCGGACAGAAAGCAGTACCGACCAAAGCGAAGAAGTCTGTTTCAAACTTCAAGCTACGGGAGGGTATGCCGATTGGAGCAAGAGTCACATTGAGAGGCAATCGAATGTACGAATTTTTGGATCGATTGATGACTGTGGCGCTTCCCAGAGTGAGAGACTTTAGAGGCATCAAAGAGAAGGGCTTCGACGGTCGGGGCAATTATACGTTGGGCGTCGAGGAGCAAATTATTTTCCCTGAGATCAGTATCGATAAGGTGAATAAGATCTCTGGAATGGACATCACCTTCGTGACGAGTGCAGACTCGGATGAAGAGAGCTTAGCATTGTTGAGGGCATTTGGTATGCCTTTCGTAAACCGAGAAAATTAATCGCAGAAATGGCGAAGGAATCAATAAAGGCGAGAGAAAGAAAGAGAGAGAAACTCGTTGCGCGCTATGCCGAAAAGAGAAAGGCGCTGAAAGAGGCAGGTGACTATGCGGGTCTTGACAAGTTGCCCAAGAACTCTTCCCGTGTGCGTTTGCACAATAGGTGTAAGCTTACCGGCCGTCCAAAAGGGTACATGAGGAAGTTTGGTATTTCTCGTGTGACTTTCAGGGAAATGGCCTCTGAGGGTAAGATACCAGGCGTGACTAAGTCAAGCTGGTAAAATCACTTTTTTCTTTCTATTAAGCGAGACAATAACTAACTTTGCACCCCTTTTTGAGGGGCAAAAAATTTTACTGATGGTAACAGACCCTATAGGTGATTATTTGACAAGGATTCGAAACGCGATAAAAGCTAACCATCGCGTCGTTGAGATCCCTGCGTCTAATCTCAAGAAGGAGATCACAAGAGTCCTTCATGAGAAAGGATTCATCCAAAACTACAAAGTAGAGGAGGATGACAAACAAGGGACAATAAAGATTGCCTTGCGCTACAATCCTCGAACGAAAGTTTCGGCGATTTCGAAGCTAGAGCGCATCAGTACACCAGGATTGAGGAAGTACACGGGGGTGGATGATATCCCTCGAGTGCTTAATGGATTGGGCATTGCCATTATGTCCACTTCGAAAGGAGTTTTGTCTGATAAAGAGGCACGCAGAGAGCAAATCGGAGGTGAAGTCCTCTGTTACGTTTATTAAAAGATAGACATGTCACGAATAGGAAATGCACCCATCGCAATACCCAGTGGCGTCACCGTTGACGTGAAAGGCGGAGCTGTACACGTCAAAGGACCGAAAGGGGAGCTTGTGCAGAATATCGGTACTGATATTACCGCGAAGGTCGATGATGGTCAGCTGGTTGTGGAGCGTCCTACCGAGCAGAAGCGGCATAAGGCTTTGCATGGTTTGTATCGCTCGTTGATCAATAACATGGTCATTGGCGTCAACGAGGGCTATAAGTTGGAGTTGGAACTGGTTGGTGTAGGTTATAAGGCATCTGTACAAGGAAATGTCCTCGAGTTGAACCTGGGCTTCTCTCACAATATTTTCGTTGCGATTCCTCCGGAAATCAAGATTGCCGCCGAGACGCTGAAAGGAAAGAATCCAAAAGTGACAATCGAAGGGTCGGATAAGCAGCTGGTTGGGCAAGTGGCAGCCAAAGTAAGATCCCTAAGAAAAGTCGAACCTTACAAGGGAAATGGTATTCGATTTGTTGGTGAGAATGTACGAAGAAAAGCAGGTAAGACTGCTGCTAAATAAAGAATAAAGCGATGGCGATCACGAAGACTGCGCGACGAACTCGAATTAGAAAGGGTATCAGGAGAAAGATCTCGGGCACGGGAGATATTCCACGTATATCTGTTTTTCGTAGCAACAAAGGCATCTACGCCCAGGTGATTGATGATATCAAAGGGGCGACCCTGGTCGCCGCATCGTCAGCGGAGATGGGAAAGAAATCGGTCAACGTAGAGATTTCCAAGGAAGTGGGAAAGCTGCTCGCTCAAAAAGCTAAAGATAGTGGTATCGAAAAAGTGGTCTTTGATCGTAACGGATACCCCTACCATGGCAATGTTCGAGCGATGGCTGAAGGTGCACGAGAAGGAGGATTAAAATTTTAAAAGATAGTTTATGTCACAGAGCAACATTAAAGCGGTCAAGGCCAGTGAGATAGATCTCAAAGAGCGGGTCGTTGCCATCAAGCGTGTCGCGAAAGTGGTAAAAGGCGGTCGGCGATTCAGCTTCTCTGCGATTGTTGTCGTTGGAGATGGGCACGGTGTTGTTGGGTATGGATTGGGTAAGGCCAATGAAGTGACCGACGCAATCACTAAAGGTATCGACGACGCCAAGAAGAATTTGGTGAGAGTACCTGTACTCAAAGGTACGGTACCTCACGAGGCGATTGGCAAGTTTGGCGGAGGATTGGTGTTGTTGAAACCAGCTTCCGCTGGTACTGGAGTTATCGCTGGTGGTGCCATGCGAGCCGTGCTCGAAAGTGCCGGGATCCACGATGTTTTGGCGAAGTCCAAAGGATCCTCTAATCCACACAACGTGGTAAAGGCAACCTTTGACGCGCTCAATAAGATGAGAGATCCTTGGTCGGTAGCCAAGCAGCGCGGTGTGACATTGGATAAAGTTTTTAATGGCTAAGTCATGGCGAGAGTAGCTATCACACAGGTAAGGAGCCTAATAAAGAGGCCCCAAAGACAAAAGAGAACGATGGAGGCCTTGGGTTTGAAAAAGATCAATCAAACCGTCGAGAAGGAGCTCAACCCGCAAATCGAAGGAATGATTAACGCGGTGTCTCATTTGGTAGAAGTCAAAGAATTGAAGAAATGAAGCTTGAGTCACTAAAGCCGGCAGCAGGTTCTACAAAGAACAAAAAGAGAATTGGTCGAGGCCAGGGGTCTGGACGAGGCGGAACCTCAACTCGAGGGCATAAAGGTGCACAATCACGCTCTGGATACTCAAGGAAGATAGGTTTCGAAGGGGGTCAAATGCCTTTGCAGCGACGTGTTCCCAAGTTTGGATTCAAGAACAACAATAAGGTTGTGATGAAGCCGATCAACTTGGATACACTCCAGAAGCTCAGTGAAGATAAGAATCTCACTGAAATCACTTCTACTGTTCTAAAAGAGAACGGGCTGGCAGGTAAGAATGACATCATCAAGATCCTCGGAAGAGGTGAGCTTAAGACAGCATTGACCATCACTGCTCATCAGTTTTCAGCTACTGCGAAGGAGGCGGTGGAAGCGGCCGGTGGATCCATTACGGTAGAAGAATAGATGAAGAAGTTTATACAGACCATAAAGAACATTTTCTCCATCGAGGAGCTTAAGACAAGAATCCTAAATACCCTAGGGTTCCTTGTCATTTTTAGGCTTGGCTCCTTTGTCACCCTTCCAGGCGTGGATCCGTCCAAGCTTACTGGAAGTGCTGAGGGGATTTTTGGGTTTCTCGATGCCTTCCTTGGCGGAGCCTTCCTCAAAGCGTCCGTTTTTGGTCTGGGGATTATGCCATACATCTCGGCATCCATCGTCATTCAATTGATGACTGTTGCCGTTCCTGCATTCCAAAAGATGCAGAAGGAGGGAGATAGCGGTCGAAAAAAGATTAATCAGATTACCAGGGTACTGACCATTTTCATTTGTTTGGCACAGTCAGCTGGATATGTATCCGCCACCATTCCGCCTGAGGCAATGGTATTGAGTAATCCGGTATTTTTCCGGGTCTCTTCTATGATCATTCTTACCAGTGGCACAATCTTCTGTATGTGGCTCGGGGAGAAAATTACTGATAAGGGGATTGGTAACGGGATTTCGATGCTCATTATGATCGGGATTATCTCTCGATTCCCGGCGACGATCATTGCGGAAGCAGTTTCGCGAGGATTAGGCCAGGCACTGATTTTCATCATTGAAATGATTGCACTTTTCTTCGTAGTGCTGGTTACGGTAGCCCTCACACAGGCCATCCGTCGAATCCCAGTTCAATATGCGAAGCAGGTGGTGGGCAATAAGGTATATGGAGGGCAGCGACAATACATTCCTCTGAAGCTGAATTCAGCGGGTGTTATGCCAATCATCTTTGCTCAATCTTTGATGTTTCTTCCTTCATTAGTGGCTGGATTTTGGGCAGAGGACAATGATACGGCACAGTACATCGCTACGACATTCTCACAGTTTGAGACTTGGCAGTACAATACCGTCTTTGCCATCCTGATCATCTTATTCACTTTCTTTTACACAGCGATCACGATCAATCCGAGCCAGATTGCTGATGATATGAAGCGGAATGGAGGATTCATTCCCGGAGTAAAGCCTGGGAAGCAAACATCAGAATTCATCGATACCGTTCTTTCAAGAATTACATTGCCCGGTTCTATTTTCCTTGCGCTCATTGCTATCCTACCTGCATTTGCCGTTTTGGCAGGTGTGAATAGAGGCTTTGCGCAATTTTATGGAGGTACCTCTCTTTTGATTATGGTGGGCGTGATACTGGACACGCTGCAGCAGATCGAGAGTTACTTGCTTATGCGGCACTATGAGGGAATGATGAAATCCGGAAAGATCAAAGGTCGTACACAAAACGCAGCAGTAGCATAATGGCAAAACAGCAGTCCATAGAGCAAGATGGAACGATCGTGGAGGCACTGTCCAACGCGATGTTTCGTGTGGAATTGCAGAACGGCCATGAGGTAGTGGCGCATATCTCTGGAAAAATGAGAATGCACTACATTAAGATCCTGCCCGGTGACAAAGTGAAATTGGAGATGTCTCCCTACGATTTATCAAAAGGGCGCATCGTATATAGATACAAATAAGGAGACCTCTAGCGGTCGATAAGATAAAAGAGCAATGAAAGTAAGAGCATCAATCAAGAAGAGGAGTGCTGATTGCAAAGTGATCCGAAGAAAGGGGAAGCTTTATGTGATCAACAAGAAGAACCCAAAGTTTAAACAAAGACAAGGATAGTTATGGCTAGAATTGCAGGTGTCGACGTACCCGATCGCAAACGAGGTGAAATCGGTCTTACCTACATCTTCGGTATTGGTAAGAGCAGTGCACAAAAAATCCTCAGAGAAGCAGGGATTGATTTCGACAAGAAAGTCGGGGAGTGGACCGATGATGAAGCCGGTAAGATCCGTTCTATCATAGCTGAGAATTTCAAGGTTGAAGGAGTTCTAAAGTCCGAGGTGCAGCTCAATATCAAGCGACTGATGGATATTGGTTGTTACCGAGGTTTGCGACATCGACGAGGGTTGCCTCTCAGAGGGCAGCGAACGAAAAACAACTCGCGAACCAGAAAAGGAAGGAGAAAAACTGTAGCTAACAAGAAGAAAGCGACTAAGTAATGGCTCAGAAGAGAAAAGACAAAGCCAAGAAAAGAGTGGTTGTAGTAGAGCCTACGGGGCAAGCTCATATCAAAGCCACTTTTAATAACATAATGATTTCCCTAACCAATAATCAGGGTCAGGTGATTTCCTGGGCTTCTGCTGGGAAGATGGGATTCAAAGGCTCTAAAAAGAATACCCCCTACGCTGCACAAGTAGCTGCACAAAATTGTGCACAGGCTGCCTATGATTTGGGACTTCGTAAGGTGGAGGTATTTGTCAAGGGCCCTGGGGCTGGTCGGGAGTCAGCGATTCGCACGATTCAGAACGTCGGTATCGACGTTACTATGATCAAAGACGTGACACCATTGCCGCACAATGGTTGTCGACCGCCTAAGCGTAGAAGAGTTTAAAGAATTTTAGAGTACAGTATACTATGGCTAGATATACAGGTCCAAAGGCGAAGATCGCAAGGAAGTTTAGCGAGCCTATCTTCGGTCCAAGCAAGGCGCTCCAAAAAAAGGCTTACCCTCCTGGTCAGCATGGAAGAGGCAGGCGCAGAAAGCAATCGGAATACGCCATCCAATTGGCCGAAAAGCAAAAGGCGAAATACACTTATGGAGTGTTAGAGCGTCAATTTGCCAACATCTTTGATAAGGCTTCTCGCAAGGCTGGCATCACTGGAGAGATCCTTTTGCAGATGCTCGAAGCGCGATTGGATAACACAGTTTATCGACTCGGTATTGCGCCCACCCGACGTGGTGCTAGACAGTTGGTATTGCATAAGCATATCACTGTCAACGGGGAGATAGTGAACATCCCATCTTTTTCAGTAAAGCCCAATGACATCATCGGAGTCCGTGAGAAATCTAAATCTCTTGAGGTGATCTCCAATAGCTTAGCTGCTCATGGATCTAAGAAGTATTCTTGGCTGGAGTGGGACATGACTGAGATGACTGGCAAGTATCTGAATGCACCATCTCGGGAGGAAATCCCCGAAAATATCAAAGAGCAGCTCATCGTCGAGCTTTACTCGAAGTAATAGTTTTTCAAGATTTAATTTCATTAAAGATATGTCTATTCTAGCATTTCAAATGCCGGAGAAAGTGGTGATGGAGAAGGCAGACGACTTTCACGGTCTGTTCACTTTCAAGCCTCTTGAGAAAGGATACGGTGTCACTGTAGGGAATGCGCTAAGACGAATTCTTCTGTCCTCTCTGGAAGGTTATGCTATTACTGGGGTGAAGATACCCGGGGTGCTTCATGAGTTCTCCTCTATAGAGGGAGTTGTCGAGGATGTCACGGAGATCATCCTCAACCTCAAAATGGTTCGGTTCAAGAAGATCACAGATGTTGTCGACAATACGATCACAGTATCTGTGGCGAACAAAACACAGCTTACTGCTGGTGATTTGGCCGGTGCGACGACTTCATTCGAGATTTTGAACCCGGAGCACGTCATCTGCAACCTTGACGAGAGTGCCCAATTTGAAGTAGAACTGTCCATCGAAAAGGGTAGAGGCTATGTGCCCGCTGATGAGAACAAACCTGCCGAGCAGAACTTTGGTTACATCTCGATCGACTCCATCTTTACTCCGATCAAAAATGTAAAATATAGCGTCGAAAATACGCGTGTGGAGCAGAAGACGGATTATGAGCAATTGATCATTGACATTGAAACAGACGGCTCTATCCACCCTGAAAACGCATTGAAAGGAGCGGCGAATATCTTGATCCAGCACTTCATGCTGTTCTCTGATCAGAATATGATCCTCGAGACACAGGAGAAAGGTGAGCCGGATCAGGTGGATGAAGAATTGCTGCATATGAGAAAGCTCTTGAAGAGCTCACTCAACGATTTGGATCTTTCTGTTCGAGCCTACAACTGCTTGAAGGCAGCGGACGTGCGAACATTGGGAGATTTGGTGTCATTGGAAATTTCAGACATGATGAAGTTCCGAAATTTTGGTAAGAAGTCTCTCGCCGAGCTGGAGCAGCTAGTGGCCGATAAGGGATTGACCTTCGGAATGGATCTGTCTAAATACAAATTGGAAGAGGAATAATGAGACACGGAAAGAAATTCAATCATCTGGGGAGGACCGCGTCGCACAGAAGTGCCATGCTCTCGAATATGGCCTCTTCTTTGATTAAGCATAAGCGCATCAATACCACCGTCGCAAAAGCGAAGGCGCTGAGAAAATACGTGGAGCCCTTGATTACAAGGTCGAAGGACAATACTACACACTCTCGTAGAGTGGTCTTTTCGTATTTGCAAGACAAGGAGTCGGTCACTGAGCTTTTCAGTACAGTTGCTGACAAAGTAGCAGAGCGACCTGGTGGATACACTAGGATCCTTAAGACGGGAGCAAGATTGGGCGATAACGCAGAAATGTGCGTCATGGAATTAGTAGACTTCAATGAGTTGCTGCTACAAGAGGATAAGCCCGCCAAGGCTAAAACCAGAAGGTCTCGTCGGGGCAAAAGCAAGAAGGCTGAGGTCGCAGCGGAGGAGGCAGCGGTTGAGGAGGTAGCGGTGGAAGAAGTAGAGGAAGTGGCCGAATCTGTAGAGGAAGAAGTTCAAGAGGTAGCTGAAGAAGCCGTCGAAGAAGTGGAAGCGGTGGCCGAAGAAGTGGTCGAAGCGGAAGCGACCGAAGAAGCCACGGATGATGCGCAAGATGATAGCGCTTCAGAAGACGATGAAGAAAAAAAGAAGGAAGATTAAACTTCACAGAAGATAAAATCTGTAAAGAGAGGCCTGCCGTAAAGCTGGCCTTTTTTTATGCAGGAGGCGCGAGAAGAATTTTATACTTTTGCGTCGCATGACAAGACACGATACCAAACCCAACCGTGAAAAGTGCGTGCTCTTATTAGCCGATGGCACCTTGTACGAGGGCTACGCGATTGGAAAAAGAGGCACTTCTGGAGGCGAAATCTGCTTCAATACTGGTATGACCGGGTACCAGGAAATCTACACAGATCCTTCATACTTTGGCCAGATCATCGTCAATACCACCGCCCACATTGGAAACTACGGTGTGCACCCCGAGGAGGACGAATCTGAGACACCAAAGATCACAGGCCTGGTGGTCAACGAGTTTACTCAAGACCACAGTCGGGAGACGGCCAGCGGCAATCTGGACGGCTACCTTGAGCGACACAACACTGTAGGTCTCGCGGGAGTCGACACCCGACAACTGGTCAGGCACATTCGGAGCAAGGGAGCGATGAACGCTATTATATCTTCGGAGATCTTCGACGTACTCACTTTAGAGAAGGAGCTCGCGAAGGTACCTGATATGGAGTCTTTGGAGCTTTCGTCCCAAGTCACTACAGCGGAGCCCTATGACGTCAATGCGGAGGGTAATGGCTTCAAGATTGCTGCACTAGACTTAGGTATCAAGCGGTCAATTCTCCAAAATTTTGTAAAGCGAAGTTGCAGGATAAGGGTTTTTCCAGCTCATACAAAGTTTGAGGAAATGGAGGCGTGGGGTCCTGACGGCTACTTTTTGTCGAATGGCCCAGGAGATCCTGGAGCTATGGATTACGCGGTGGACACCGTGCGCGAGATGCTCAATGCGTCTCGGCCAGTCTTTGGTATCTGCTTGGGTAATCAGATCTTAGCAAGGGCAGTAGGGATTGGGACCTATAAGATGCATCATGGACACCGCGGATTGAACCATCCTGTGAAGAACCTTAAGACTGGTCTGGGTGAGATTACCTCTCAAAATCACGGTTTTGCCGTGAATCTAGACGAGTTGGAGGGGTCAGACCATGCAGAGCTCACACATATTGACCTCAACGACAACACAGTTGAAGGGCTGAGGATTCTCAACCGACCGGCTTTTTCAGTCCAATATCATCCTGAATCATCTCCCGGTCCGCATGACTCGGTTTACTTATTTGACGATTTTATAAAATTAATAACAGAACATAATCATGAGTATCATTGAGAGCGTCCATGCCAGGCAGATTCTGGATTCACGCGGCAATCCTACAGTAGAGGTCGATGTAGTCACCGAAAATGGTTTCTTGGGCCGAGCCGGGGTTCCTTCGGGCGCTTCCACGGGGGTGAATGAAGCCGTAGAGTTGCGTGATGGCGATAAGAGTCGCTACTTGGGTAAGGGGGTATCGAAAGCTGTGACCAATGTAAATGAAGTCATCGCCCCCGAGATCGTAGGATATTCAGTATTCGACCAGGAATTGATCGACGACACCATGCGTGCGCTGGATGGAACCGAGACAAAAAGCAAACTCGGCGCCAACGCAATCCTTGGAGTGTCACTGGCAGTTGCCAAAGCCGCGGCTGAGGAATCCGGTATGCCGCTTTACCGCTACATTGGCGGCGTCAGTGCTAAAACGCTTCCCGTACCTATGATGAATATCATCAACGGTGGCAGTCACTCAGACGCTCCCATTGCATTCCAGGAGTTCATGATCCGGCCCGTTGGGGCAGACTCCTTTTCTGAGGCATTGCGTATGGGTTCAGAGATCTTCCACCACCTCAAGAAGATCATTAAAGACAAGGGGCTCAGCACCGCAGTGGGTGACGAGGGAGGATTCGCTCCCAACTTCACCGGGGGAACGGAAGAAGCCCTGGATAGCGTACTGCAAGCCATCGAGAACGCGGGGTACAAAGCGGGTTCTCAGATAACGATTGCGATGGATTGTGCCAGTTCGGAATTTTACGAGGGTGGAAAGTACGACTACAAAAAATTCGAAGGTGATAGCGGCAGTGTCCGTTCGCGGGAGGAGCAGGTAGATTACCTGGCCTCACTGATTGAGAAATATCCCATTGACAGCATTGAGGATGGCTGTGATGAAAACGATTGGGAAGGCTGGCAGTTGCTTACAGAGAAGATTGGAGATAAATGTCAATTGGTCGGCGATGACCTGCTCGTGACAAACGTGAAGTTCCTTGCTCGGGGAATCGCGGAGAAGTGTGGCAATTCCATTTTGATTAAAGTCAATCAAATCGGTACCTTGTCAGAGACACTTGCTGCCATCGAAATGGCGCATAAAGCAGGTTGGACTGCCGTCGTCTCCCACCGATCCGGAGAGACAGAAGACAGTACGATTGCAGACATCGCGGTAGCCACCAACTCTGGTCAAATCAAGACAGGTTCGCTCTCCCGGTCAGATCGGATGGCCAAGTACAATCAACTGCTTCGTATAGAAGAGGGGCTTGGCGAAACAGCGATCTACCCTCAAAAGACAAGCTGATCAGACAACACGACTCGATGTACTCGATATAAGGGCTGGATACTTTCAGCCCTTTTTTTCTACCTTTACATTCCATGAAGGAGTACATGGATCGCATCCCCAGTTTTTTCAAGAGCTTCTACTTTGTGGTGTTGCTGGGCCTATTGGCCTGGTTGACATTTTTCGATTCGAATGATCTGTTGTCTCAATATCGGTTGACCGCCAAAAAGGCGGAGCTGGAGCAAACGAAGGCTTTCTATAAGGCGAGAATAGAAGAGGTCAAAAAAGACAAGGTCGCCCTTGAAGACCCAGAGCAGTTGGAAAAAATCGCGCGAGAGAAGTATTTCATGAAGAAAGAGAAGGAAGATATCTACGTGCTCGTGCCGGAAGAGGAATAAAAACTCAAAAGGTATCTAACACGTTCAGTACTTCGGCAGAGATTTTGCTTAACGCAATAGGGCAAACCATAAACCTCAATCAAAATATGACGAAGTTCTTTTTTATTACTTCTATGATTCTCCTCACCGCTGCAGCCAATGCGCAGGATTTCAAAATTGGGGAGAAGGTGTATGTTGGTGGCGGGCTTGGCTTCAATATTAATAACCAGGTGACGAGCTTCAGCATCTCTCCGTATGCGGCATACAAGCTCACGGACAAGCTATCTTCTGGCTTGCGCTTCACTTATCAATATACCCGTTTCCAGTTCAGTGATGACCGAATTACCGCTTATGGGTTTGGTCCTTTTGTTCGCTACCAAATCGCTGGACCGCTATTTGGGTGGGCAGAGTATGAATATCTGCGTTTTGACGTGCGCAACCCAACACTCACCACTGAGACAGCTACACAAAGCTTCAACAGTGTCTTTGTTGGTGGCGGGCTTTCCCAGCCTTTGGGCAGAACTGCCGGCCTCAATTTCATGGTCCTCTACAATGTCACATACGGAGATGGTGTAAACCAGCCCTACAACAGTCCTATCGTGGTGAGAGCCGGCATTGATGTCGGGTTCTAGATCGGTAGTGCTACGCCGTATTTCTCGGAGAGCGTTCTGAGGTCCGCGACCACTGGCCCTAGAAGAGGTATACCCTCATGTTGTCGCCTGGCTTCCATCTCCCGTTCGGGGTCGCCAGGTACCAGCACCCTTTCTTGACCAGGTACGGTTTGGGCCCCTCGAAACCTGCGTAGCCAATTGTCCATATGGCCTTTGAACTCCTCCTTATCCCGGAATCCATCAATTCTCATTGCCCCAAAGAAATGGCCGAGTCCTTTCCCTACGGGATCGGACACAGGATCCAGGAAGGCAACAAATGGTGGTGCCCAGGGACCGTAGTTGGCCCCAGAGAGTACGGCTGAGAAAATGTCTACCATTGCCCCCAAGGCATATCCTTTATGAGATCCGTGGGTCCTGTCGCCCCCTAGCGGCAGCAACGAGCCCCCTTTTTGTACGCCACCGGCATCGGTCGTCGGGAGTCCTTTGTCGTCTTGAATCCATCCAGAGGGCGCGACTTCATTCTTTCTTTGCAGGATCTCGAGCTTGCCGTTAGCAGCCGTCGTGGTGGCCATGTCCGCGACAAAAGGATCTTCCGCGCCCGCGGGTATCGCTACACTTATGGGGTTAGTACCCAGCAGCCGATCGTTGGCGAAGGTAGGCGATACCAGCGGGCTCGCATTCGTCATGGCAATGCCTATACAATCATTTTCCAGCGCCATCATGGCGTGGTATCCCGCGATACCAAAGTGATTGGAGTTTTGCACTGAGACCCAGCCGGAGCCGCATGCTTCAGCTTTCTCAATAGCGAGTGCCATTGCCTTGGGGCCCACGACTAATCCTAAACCTGCATCGCCATCCATCACACCGGTAGACGGCGTCTGCCGCAGTACCTTTATGTCGGGAGTGGGATTGATTCTTTCCTTCTCGTAGAGTCGGACATAACCTATGAGCCGGGCTATGCCATGAGAGTCTACCCCACGGAGGTCAGCACTTATTAGCACTTGAGACGCTAGCTCGGCATCTTCCGTGCTGCATCCGATTTCTTTAAATATGCGCCGCGCAAAATCCGATAGCGCGTCAGCCGAAAAGTTCATGACTCAACTTCTGGAGAGATCCCAACTTGATTTTTGATAGAATGTAATAGAACGCCTTCTTTCAGTGCGTAGGCAGACACTCGGATCTCCCGCAGGTTCAACCGTTCCAATACATACCTCACCAGGATACTAGCCACGACGATCATGTCCACACGCATTGGGATCATACCAGGAATCGCCAATCGGCCAGCTCGGTCGGTACTTGTAAGCGCATTGTAGATGCTTTGAAACGCTTCATAGGTGAGAGGGAATTCCGTCGTATGATCGCCTTTTTCTGCGCCCGTAGATTGCAAGTAGATATCACTCAAGGTATCAAAAGTTCCAGAGGATCCTATGAGAGCTGAGGGTGAGAACTTCTCCGCTTGCCGGACCAGCTCCTGCAGTTCACTATCCAGATAGTGATTGAGGCTATGAACTTCCAGGTCCGTAATGGGGTCTGTCCTGTGAAATCGCTCAAGGAGCCTTTGACCCCCGATCTCGAAACTCTGTTTCCATAAGATCTTTTCACCAGTACCTATGACGAACTCTATGCTGCCACCACCAATGTCCATAATAAGTGCTGGCTTATCCCCGATATCAAGCGCCTGCTGTACACCAAAGTAGATGAGTTCAGCCTCTTCCAGTCCTGAGATGATTCGGATCTTTATTCCCGTGAGTGCTTCGATTTCCAGCGCAAGCTTGCTCCCGTTTTTGGCGTTGCGGATGGCGCTAGTTGCAGTCGCTTTGATCTGGTCCACTTGATGTGAGTCGATGATGACTTTGAAGGCTAAAATTGCTTTCTTGGCTCTCTCCATGGCGGCCTCTGAGATATAGCCCTCATTGATACCATTTTCGCCGATCTTCACGGGGTTTCTTTCACGATGCAGAAAGGTGAATCCGCCCTCGTGTATTTCCACTATCATCAAGTGAAAAGTGTTGGTCCCCATGTCTATGACTGCTACTTTCATCGATGTATTCGCCAGCGCGATGCAAGTTAATGACTATTGACCAATTGACTTTAGTCAGTTATACTGGTCCTATGCTTTTCATCTTGTTCCAGTAATTATCTTTGGCGAAAACCCATATACCATGTCATACGAGAAGCCACAGAATGCCAGTTTCGTCATCCCGACGGAGGATAAAATCAAGCTCTTAGATGAAAAAAATGCGCTGGCTTTGGTCGGTGGAGGCGAGGCCCGAATCGAGAAGCAGCATCAAAAGGGCAAGCTATCTGCCAGGGAGCGACTCGAGGTACTGTTGGACGAAGACTCGTTTCAAGAAGTTGGCAAATTTGTGGTCCATCGATCGAATGAATATGGCTTGGACAAACAGCGCTTTTTGGGTGATGGGGTCGTCACTGGTTTTGGCACAATTGATGGTCGTCTGGTCTATGTCTTTAGCCAGGATTTTACAGTTTTCGGAGGATCATTGTCGGAGACGCACGCGGAGAAGATCGTCAAGATCATGGATATGGCCATGAAAAATGGCGCACCCATTGTCGGACTCAATGATTCTGGCGGAGCGAGAATACAAGAAGGGGTCGTGTCGCTGGGAGGGTATGCAGATATATTCTATCGCAATACGCGGGCATCGGGAGTGATTCCGCAGATATCGGCTATCCTGGGACCTTGCGCGGGTGGGGCCGTCTATTCCCCCGCCATCACCGACTTTATCTTTATGGCTGAAAGTACGAGCTACATGTTCGTAACCGGTCCCAATGTGGTCAAAACCGTGACCCAAGAAGATGTCAGTGCGGAGGATTTGGGGGGTGCTCATACCCATGCTTCTAAGAGTGGTGTGACACACTTTACCCACACCAATGAACTGGAGAGTCTTTTGGCCGTGCGAAAGCTCCTTGGCTATCTCCCGTCTAACTGTGAAGATGACCTTCCTTACGTAGACTATGAAGGCGGTGACGAAGTGAGAACCGAGCTAGACGCCGTCTTACCAGACAACCCCAACCAGCCTTATGATATCAAAGACGTCATCAATCTGACCGTGGATGAGGGCTCTTTCTTTGAGGTACAACCTCACTTTGCAGATAATATTGTCGTCGGATTTGCTCGGATTGGAGGAAACAGTATTGGGATCGTAGCTAATCAGCCCATAAGCTTAGCCGGGGTACTAGACATCGATGCGAGCAAGAAGGCCGCTCGGTTTGTTCGCTTTTGCGACGCTTTCAATGTGCCTCTGCTGGTGTTTGTAGACGTACCAGGATTCTTACCCGGTGTGGACCAGGAATGGAATGGGATCATTACCAATGGTGCGAAATTGCTTTACGCCTTCAGCGAAGCTACCGTTCCACGCATCTCCGTGATTACAAGAAAGGCCTATGGTGGGGCTTATGACGTGATGAACTCAAAGCACATCGGAGCCGACTTGAACTTTGCCTGGCCCACTGCCGAAATCGCAGTCATGGGAGCGCAGGGTGCTTCGGAGATTATCTTTCGCCGAGAGATAGGAGCATCGGAAGACCCAGCCAAAGTGCATCAGGAGAAGATCGACGAATACACCCGCCGTTTTGCTAATCCTTACATCGCCGCCGAGAGAGGTTTCATTGATGAAGTGATTCTACCGCGCAACACTCGAGCCAAGGTGAAGCGCGCATTCGAGATGCTCCAAAACAAAGTAGATCAAATTCCCAAGAAGAAGCATGGGAACTTACCGCTCTAAATGTCAAGAGACGAAAACCTTCAGGATTCTAAGCAACAGCGAGTTGCCATTGTGACTGCGGCCAGTCGGGGTATGGGCGCGGCGATTGCGTCCCGTTTGGCCGGTGACGGTTACAAACTTGTGGTCATGTCCCGCTCAGATCGTATCTATGAAGTGGCAGATCGCTTGTCTGCCCGACCCATCAAGGGTGACGTTACGGAAAAGAAGGACCTGGAGCGACTGGTCGGACTGGCTTACGAAAAGTATGGTCGTGTGGATGTCGTGGTGAACAATACGGGACACGCATCCAAAGGCCAGCTGTTGGATATCAGTGATAGAGAATGGCTGGAAGGTGTGGAGCTTTCGCTGCTCAATGTCATTCGAATGTCCAGATTGGTCGTGCCATTCATGAGCCGGCAACGTACAGGGGGTACGCTGCTCAATATCTCGTCATTTGCCGCGAGGGAGCCCTCACCTGACTTTCCCGTTTCCTCAGTCGCCCGAGCATCGCTGAGTGCCTATTGCAAAGTCTTCGCCCGTGAATTTGCCTTGCACAAGATCCGAATGAACAATGTGTTGCCCGGTTTTATCGATAGCTTTGACGCCTCTGCGGAAGTTCTGCAAAAGATACCCATGCGCCGGCAGGGGACCATGGAGGAAGTGGCAGAACTGGTCCGGTTTCTGGCCTCGGAGGAAGCTTCCTACATCACAGGTCAGGATCACGTGATAGATGGCGGTCTCTTGAAGGGCATATAGTCGTCGAAGTGAGTGGCAAAATGCTGGTCAGATTGGCAATGGATTAATATTAAGAATAAATGGATAAAAAAAGTCAGGATTTTCTCTACGAGTACCTCAATAATGCTTCACCTACGGGATTCGAATACACTGGCCAGCAGATATGGCTGGACTACGTTCGGCCGTACATCGATGAATATATCACGGACCCATATGGTAGCATGGTGGGAGTTGTCAATCCAAAGAGTGACTACAAAGTTGCAATTGAGGCCCATGCGGATGAGATCTCCTGGTTTGTCAATTACATCAATGACAAGGGCTATATCTACGTCATTCGCAATGGGGGCTCGGACCATCAGATAGCTCCATCCAAGCGGGTCAATATCCACACGAAAAATGGTGTGGTCAAAGGGATTTTTGGTTGGCCCGCCATTCATGTCAGAAAGGACAAAGAGGAGACCCCCACACTTAAGAACATATTCATTGACGTCGGTGCCTCTTCAAAGCAAGAGGTAGAGGAGATGGGGATCCACGTGGGATGCGTCATCACCTTTGAAGATGAGCTGATGGAGCTCAATGACAAGTACCTAGTAGGGAGAGCCATTGACAATCGCATTGGCGGATTCATGATTGCCGAGGTTCTCAGGCGACTAAAAGAGCGTGACGTACAGTTACCTTTTGGGCTTTATGTGGTCAATGCCGTACAAGAGGAGATTGGCCTCAGAGGCGCTGAAATGATTTCCCGCCGGATTTCTCCGGATGTTGCCATCGTGACAGATGTCACGCACGACACCAATGCGCCGATGTATGACAAAATTGCCAGTGGGGATGTGTCCTCTGGGGCAGGGCCGACCCTTTCTTATGCACCTGCCGTTCAAAACAATCTGAGAGACTTCATTATTTCTGTGGCGGAGGACAAGAGGATACCTTTTCAGCGATTGGCCTCTTCCCGGTTTACAGGTACGGACACCGATGCTTTTGCATACAGTAGCGAAGGGGTGAGCTCAGCCTTGATTTCCCTTCCTTTGAAATACATGCACACGACAGTGGAGATGGTGAGTAAAGAGGATGTCAATCACGTCATTGATTTGATTTACGAGACGCTTCTGCAAATTGAAAATGGCCAGGACTTCCGATATATCAAATGAAGTTGTCTTGAAAGACCAGATGGGTCGGGAGGTGCGTCTACCTCGCCGTCCCCAACGTATTGTGAGTCTCGTTCCGTCGATTACAGAGTACTTGCTGGACCTGGGATTAGGAGAAAAGGTGGTCGGCCGTACCAAGTTTTGCGTTCACCCACGGAAGCGCGTCGCCCAAATTCCGGGGGTAGGCGGGACCAAAGATTTTAAGATCGATCGTATCCATAACCTACAGCCCGACCTGATCATTGGTAATCGAGAAGAGAATGTGGAGTCCGGGATCAAGGAGCTTGCCAGGTCCTATCCGGTTTGGATGAGTGACATCGAGAGCATCGATCAGAATTTTGAAATGATGCAAGCCCTAGGAGATATCACAGGGAAAAGTGATGAAGCACAGAGCTGGATTGAACGCGTTCGTCTGAACTTCTCAAAGCATCATTGTCAATATTCCGGCAAGGTATTATATCTCATCTGGAGGCGCCCTTACATGGTTGCCGGGAAGGGCACCTTTATCAACGCGGTATTAGAATATCTTGGATTTGAAAATATTGTACTTCAAAAGCGCTACCCGCAGATTGATGACTATATCCTGGAGACACTGGCGGCGGACAAGGTTTTCCTGAGTTCGGAGCCTTTTCCTTTCAAAGAGACACATGTCCAAGAGTTCAAGAAGCTGTTTCCAAATGCGTTGACCAAGTTAGTGGATGGTGAGGCCTTTTCCTGGTACGGCAGTCGGCTGGCTAAAGTGAATTTCGATCTATGATTACTTGAATCTTTTGTTTTGAAGGTCTATAAATTCGGCGGTGCCTCGGTCCAAAATGCGGATAGTGTTCGTAATCTGGGAGCTATTGTGGGACGAGAGCCTCATCGGCCGCTGGTGTTGGTGGTTTCCGCGATGGGTAAGATGACCAACGCGCTGGAGGAGGTGGCTGAAGATGCGAATGGAGCCTCAAGTGCCCTGCAGACCGTTCTTGATTTTCATCTTGACATTGCCAGGGACCTCATGGGGTCTGTACCTCAAGAGGTCAACGACCTGTTATCTGAACTAGTGGCGACGGCTCGGCAGCGTGGCACGGACAAGTCGGCGCACTATGATCAGATCGTAGCTTTTGGCGAGTTGCTGTCTACTCAGATCATCGCGCTTTGGTTACGACGCACATCTCGTATCCATTGGAAGGATGCCAGGCGACTCGTTGTGACGGATGATCGGCATCAGTCCGCCACGGTCCAATGGTCCTTGACCGAAAGCCGTGTCAGAGAGGCCTTCGGAGCGTCGGACCTTTACATCACGCAAGGATTCATCGGTGGTACGACGGCTGGTGCGACGACCACACTGGGTCGGGAGGGCTCGGATTTTACGGCGGCGGTATTGGCCCATTGCCTCGGGGCGCTTGATGTAACTGTGTGGAAGGATGTGCCTGGTATCATGAATGCCGACCCGAAGGTAATGCCAGGAGCGAGGAAGATTGATTTCTTATCTTATGACGAAGTCACAGAGATGGCTTACTTTGGAGCAAAAGTGATTCACGCCAAAACCCTGGCGCCTCTTGCCAAACGCGAGATACCGCTCTACGTCAGGTCTTTTTTGGATCCGCAAGGTCATGGTAGTGTGGTGGGAAATCGACGAATGTCGTCGGATATTGCGTGCTTTCTTTATCGCTACAATCAGGTACTCGTCACGCTGCGATCGCAAGGCAGTGCTTTGCTGCCAAAATCAGTGATAACGGAACTCCTTTATGAATTGCGTCGCTTGGGGATTACAACCAATCTCTTTCAGCATTCTGCCTTGTCTTTCTCATTTTGCTTCGATCTCAAACCCGGTTGGCGGGACGCCCTAGTGGGACATTGCGAGGGTAAGTTTGATTTGTACTACAACGAAGGACTGCACCTTGCCACG
>JBCCXG010000007.1:0-25892 GCA_039191945.1 Bacteroidota bacterium | reverse complement strand
TCCTGCTCTCGACAGGCCCGCCATCACCAGGGTTGGCAGGCATCGGCTCCTTGGATGTCGTTTTCGGCGGGATAGGAAAGGCCTGAACGCTATCGCTATCGGCGCCTTGATGGATGGTATGAGTCAACTCATGTGCGAGAAGGTGCTGTCCCTCTTTTGTCTCCGGGTTGTACTCACCGCTGTTGAAATAGATGTCTTTCTGATTGGTAAAAGCCCTGGCATTGAGCTGTTGATTCATACCCACCGAACGTTGGTCCGTGTGAACACGCACTCCGCTGAAGTCTGTACCAAAGCTCTCTTCCATCTGGGATTGTACCTCTGGGTTCATGCGATCCCCACCTCCCTTTGAGCTGCGCAGGGTGCCCTCGACATCCGAAGAATGACTGGTGCCGTCGGACGATTTTCCCTGAATACTTGATTTGCTGACTTCTGGCGGTTGCTCTTTCTTTTCCTCGGGTGGTTCAATGACCGGAAGGTCGATCTTGGAGTATTCACCCTGTGAGGTATACTTTTTCGGCTCCCCCTGGGCCTGGCTCTCGTTCGAAGAACCTCTCTTCATTACATCAGGCAAGTCAGCCAACTTCGACTCCACTCTTTGGAGTCCCGAAAAGGATTTCTCCTGAACTACCGCCTGGTCCCCATTTAGCTGCTCTTGGACTTCCTTACCCTCCTCTTCTCCATCCTCGCGCTCCTGACGCTGAACCTGGTCATTGCTACTAAGCCGCTGGACCACCTGATCGGCGACCTGATCCGCCTCGACCTCATAGTCATCGTCCGGCGCACCCACCTTCAGCTTAGCCATGACATCATCCCCGCCGGCAAGTCCCAATTCCTCGCGAAGGTTCGCGATATCGGCTGCTGAGACCGTGGTATGGTCCATCGCGAAACGGCTGATTTCATAGTCTTTCTCCGCATCCGTCTCCTCTGAGAAGAGTAAACGATCCCTTAAGCTGAAGAACTCAGCGGACTCAAGGCTGCTCAACTGACCTTCGAGGAATGCTGCTTCTTCTGCGCCGAAGTATTCGGCCACCTCTTTGATGAAGAATTGGCGACCACGGTTGACCTGGTACTCTGGGTTGCTCGGTCCGATCGAAGGCAACTCACTGAGGATGCTGCCAAAAACTTCACTGAATTCGCTGACCTTCTTTTCCTTGGGCTTGTGCTCCGTCCCAAGGATACCACTCTTCAAGTAAGAAGAGGCATCCTCAGAATTTTCTAACGGATTGTCCTTCATCTTAAAGTCACCCGATCCGCTCTGAATGATTTGTCCATTCTCGTAGCCGATAGGGAAGGTCGCTTTCAGCCGAGCAAGCGGTGGAAATTGTGATGCAGCTAAAGGGTAGGTCTCTCGCCAGAGCTCTTTTTGACCAATGTAATAATAGATACCGGCAGAGGCGATTAGCGAGGCACTCACGGTGGGGACAATATCAAGTCCCAGCTCTGCTTCAGCCTTTTTCAGCTCAAATCCGTCTGCTGGTGACCAGGTGGCTTTGCCGCCAATCTTGGCCTTAGCCGTCGCCTTGAGCCCCAGATCGATACCCACGCCACCTTCGACGTAGATAATGGCGACAGAACCCGCTATTCCAAGTTTACCGCCCAACTTCAATCCGGCCTCTGCGGCCGCTTCTGCGCTGGCCGTGATGGTCAAGCCAGGAGCTTCGGAACCAACTAACGCCAGGTCATAGTCCTCAAAACCGACCGATCCATTCAGTGTAATGGGTTTGATCCCGGCAAAAGCCTTAATCGATACATCGGCTGTCAACAGCACCTGTGCCACGCCAATGGTGAAGAGAGGTACCGGTGTGAGCTGAAAGCTAAAGAGTGTCTTATCTGGAATGCTGTAACCCTTTCCAAGCTCTTGGTTGGTCAGGGTAATAGCGCCAGAAAGTAGGATCTTCTGGTCCTGCGTCAGTCTGACCCCGACCTTCCCTTTGATGGTATCGGTGAGGTCTACCGTCAGCTCTCCATATCCATAGATCATCAGGCTGTCCGCCTTACCCGGTATCGGCTTACCGTCTTCGCCCACTTTCTGATTGGAAACACCGACCTTGAACTTGCCATGGAAGACCGATTTCCTAAACTCAGGCTCGGCTTCCATCGTAATGATCTCAACCTGATACTGGACGGTAAGGGTAGCATTTTCCAGTCCGGGGACTGCGAAGTTCACGCTGCCGCCAATTCCCAATGATGGGCCGTCTTCACCATTGCTGATGCTCGCATTGATCGTACCGCCTTTGACACCCGGTATGTCATCCGCGAGTGTTACGCCGACTTCAAACTTGTAATCTTCGCCCCCGGAATATTGAAAGGAAAACTCACCGGCCTTTACTCCGGGAACATCCAGCGCTATTTTTCCAATCCCTGATAGCGTATCCTCAGCGTACGAAACCACAAGATTACCCTCAGTGACGCCCTTGATTTTTCCTTCATCGATTCCTAACTCACCAGTCACCTCCCACCCATGGTCGGCGGAATAGGTAACTCCGACCTCGGCCTTCGAGAATATCTTCGTCTGATCAAAGGAGAACTTACCACCTATCTCGAGTCCATCCCCGCCCGGTTTCACTTTGACCGTCACTTCACCATCACCCATATTGTCGATGCCAAAGCCAATGGAACCGCCTACCTGGAGACCCTCGCTGGAAGATGCCGAGATTTCGATGCCTGCATGCGAGATCTTGAATGGCTTAGGGACCTTATCTTCGAGGGCGCTGGTGGACAACACTCCCGTCACGACATATTCTGAATTGACGATGCTGATATCGATCTCGGACTGGTCAAACAGCGGGAATGACAGATCGATTTTTCCACTGGCGCTGAGTCCATTGTTCGGGTCGAACGAGACATTCGAGAGCCCTTTGGTCGGACTCAGGTTCTTCATCTTGAGCTTTTGCTCTATGGCGGAAATGTGGGAAGGCTGGACCACCACTTCGTAGCTGTGTTTGCCCAGTTTGGTCGGAGTCATCTCTGGTAATTTGCCCTCCACAGCCTGGAAGTTTCCTTTCCCATCGTTGATCCATCGCAGGACCTTGACGGACTTGAGGTCCGGCTCATCTGCCTGTGGATTGTCCACCTCAACTTGTAAAAACTGCGGATTTGAGGTATAAGAAAGGACGTGCGTCACCCCTCCACTGGTCCCAGTAGTCACTTTGAGTTTGAAGAACCCTTTGGGCACCGTGCTCTCTGTAATGTCTACCAAATTCTCGTTGATGACCTCCCGAAATGATTCCGTATCCGCATGAATAGAAGACCTCGTTGGGGTCTGCTGCTCTGAATTGAAGAAATCGATGTAAATCGAGTAATTCGCATTGGACTTTGCTGCCTCCGGGCTGTGTACCAACTGGTTAGGCGCTATCCCATTCTTATGATAATGATCGATGATGGTGGATAGCTTCGAGTTGATCTCTTGCTTCACTTTGCTGCCTAGCGAACTATTGCTGGCCTGATCGATGAGCAACAGGTTTTTGGGGTCGTCGGCCAGTTTTCCAGCAATCTGATAGTCGACTTTGTGCTCTATCTGATGAAGGGTAGTCCGCCCTGTTTTGTCCCAAAAAGGCACTACGAGCTTTTCCGCAAACTGGTCAATTGTTCCAATGATTGTCGGCGCCTGGCTGTTGCTGCCTTTCTTTAAGTAGAGCGCTAATTCCTCAGAGGTATCGAGGCCAGTCGTAAGTTGCTCTAATGCGGACTTGGCGATACTAAGTGCCTGACCTTTCCAGATCGCACCCTGATTGCTTCTTCGTTCCCCGCCTTCCAGCTTATGTGGCGTAGGTAGCGTGATCGATTTGCGTTTGGAGGCATATGACTTTAAGACTAGGTTTTTGATATGAATCTCTTTTGAGCTTCCGGTTTTCGAAATGGAACCGACTCCCAACGGATGATCTTTTGTGACTTCGTCAAAGTCCTTGTACTTCCTCGGGGCCTTCTGAATGTCGAGCGTAGCATCCGTGCTCTCCTTCGTCTTGGGATCAACTCGGTTACTCGCGCCCTGATGGATGGTGTGCGTTAACTCATGCGCCAGAAGATGTTGACCTGCTTTAGTTTCGGGTTTGTACTCACCGCTATTGAAATAGATGTCTTGCTCATTTGTAAAAGCGCGGGCGTTGAGCTGCTGATTCATCCCAACTGAACGCTGGTCCGTATGAACACGCACTCCGCTGAAATCTGCGCCGATACTCTGCTCCATCTGGGACCGTACACCATCCCCCAGAGGATTACCTCCCCCTTTGGAACTTCTGAGAGGCCCCTCGATGTCACTAGCTGGGTCTTGCCCATCGCTTGCCGACCTTTGTAAAGCTTTTTGATTGACTTCAGGGGGATCTAATTCCTCTTCCTCCGCAGACTCGCGCCTATGAACCTCGATTGGCGTGGCATCTCCCGCTTGCTCCGGAGCTGGTTCCTGAGGTTCTGGAAATTTTGATGCTGTTCTTTGAATGACGGGAATAGGTTTTTCCTGAACCACCGATACTTCGCCACTTTCCGGCCCCTGAATTTCCTCTTCTTCCTCAAGCTGCTGACGCTGAACCAGATGGGGTTTGGCAAGCCGCTGGACCACCTGATCCGCAACCTGGTCTGCCTCAACCTCATATTTATCTCCCGGTTGGCCTACCTTCAGTTTTGGGTTGATTGTTGTTCCTTCCTGCTCCTGCCCTTCCTCTTCCTCATATGGTTTGCTTTTGGTCTGCACCAATGGGTCATTCATCTGGGCTATTTCCGCATCAGCTCTGCTTTGTGTACCCAGGCCGGAGGCTAAGCTGGTCTGCAAGTTGGGCGCCTCAACCTGTTGCTGGAGGTGCTCCTCCTTTTCACATTCCGCGCATTTGGACTGTACGAAGGGGTCATCCGTCGATGACTCATCGTCCTCAGGGGATGCTGCAGCGGCTATGGCCTCCTTCTGAATCTGCGGTGACATCTCGACCATCTCCTCTTCTTCGGCTTCATCAGGCTGCATTTGTATGCTATCGACATGGTGGGAGTCCATGCGAAAATCGGGAGTCCCACTGCGTGCAAGTGCCTGCTGACCAGATGAGGGCGACTGCTGTTCCGAGGACTCGGCAGGTGCTAATTCCTGAAGTCCACCCCCCAATGTTTGCTCCTGTGCTGAAGGAGCATGGCGTTTATCTTGGACCTCGGATGATAGCACGCTACCCATAGCTCACTCGTTAGTTGGGTGCCTCAATCTTGTCCGCAATCAATGATATGGGTGTGTCTTCACTCTCGATCGTGCCTCGAACGATGTCTGCTGGCGTATTGGCTAACGCTTCATCCGCCTGATAAAAGACTTGTAAGGAGTAGTCGCCAGGCACTGTTACATGGTAGTACTCCAATAGGTCGAAACTAGCTTTGAGGCTTTGCCCTGGCGCCAACCATTGATAGTCAGATGCGGGAGAAAAATCGCGGTTGATGTCCAGTTCTGTTGAGGACAGATCCAACGGGGTCTTCATTTGCTGTATCACGCAATAGAGCTCGCGAGACAAGCTATTGGCGTAGCCAACAGCCATTCGCCCATTGATCAGTTGCCGCTCCTCGCTAGCATTCGTCAATCTCACGGTAACGGTCACCGGTCGGCGCAAGGGCAAGGGTTCTTTGAACGGGAGTATTTCAAGTCTCAACATCTCTTTTTGCGTAAGTTCTTGTTGTGTCCGAGGCCTGCATCCTGTCTCCATAAGTATCATAATGATCGATAGGGTGAGGCATGCTCTCATATATGTTTTAAGGTTGCGCCACGGTATTGTATCCGTTTAATGTTGGCTGGTGCGTGACCTGCTCTGCTGCACTCGCCAAACCGTGTCGTCTCCTGACTTGATTGCGTACTTCGACGAATCTCGCCCAGTGGGTTCTCTGCTCTGCCGCAGGAATGAGGTTCCAATGGTGCAGGGCTCGTCGGGCATCGCTAAAGAAGCCAGCAACATTTTCCTCTGGCATGTTGGCGCTGACAATTTCAACTGCCTCACCCAAAAATTCTCGTACGTTGCGATTGAGTATTCCCTCTTTGCGCTGGCGGACATGCTCCAACTCATGGGCAATGGTGTGCACCAGTCCCTCAAAACCCTGGCTGAAGCCAGGACGGCCAATTTTCACAATCGATGGTCCAGGAATGATCCCCCCTGTACTCGCGTTGGAACCGGTCAAGTTGTGATCGTAACTAATGTCAAGCAATGCTCCGAACGTACTCATGTTGTAGAAGTCCATGATCATATGAATGGCAGCATTTTGCTCCATGCGCGCATCCAGGTCGGCCACCATCTGACGAAGGGTATTTTCGCCGGCCTTGCCGTCGATCGTCAATCCGTGATTACTCTGATAGTCCGCAATACGCTCAACGGTATCGGCGCCTATGATTCCGTCCGCCGGGACAGAGCCAATCAGGCCTTGCATTCCTCGCACTGCTTTTGAGGTGGTGTACTTTATTCGATTGAACCGAATAGCGTCGGCCTCCTGAGCCGCGTTGAGATGAGTAGGTCTCGGTCCACTAGCGGCCACAGGTGGTGCTGGGAGGGCAAGTTCCCTCTGAATGATGGTCTTCAGAAAGTTCGAGGTCAGGAAAGAAAACACACCCAACTTGATAACTCGCTGACCGCCAGGCTCGAAAGTCGTATTGGCCAATGAGAAAATCAGTGAAGGATCGTGGGTAATGCTCAGTGTATCTGCAAGGTTTAGATTGTGTAGGTCGACCACTAATTGAATGGCATGCTCAAAGAAGTTGGCGGCAATTCGGTTCTGAAACATGGCCTCCAGCGTCTGGGGACCAACCATCCCATCGACGGTGAGTCCGTTGTTGGTCTGGAAGGTGGCAATGTCTTCCACGGTCTGCGATCCCATCAATCCATCTTGGATGCTCCCAACGACGTTCTGGATGATCATTTTGGAGCGTAAGTCGTAGCGCGCATTGTTGTAGTTGATGGCCGCCTGCTCCTGGGCGGCGGTAAGCAAACCCTGCTTCGAAACCTGCTCGCCGGTCCCTTTCTGCTGGATCACGTGAGTGAGCTCGTGTGCTAGTAGGTGCCTACCTGCGCTTGATCCAGGATCGTATTGCCCTCGATTGAAATAGATGTGATTACCATGGGTAAATGCCCGCGCGCCCAATCTATCACTCAATGAAGCAGCCGCCTCATCTTTGTGGACGCGAACGTCATCAAAATCGGCACCCATTTTGGAACCCAAGTCCTGCTGCACTGTAGGATTGAGCGGGTCACCTCCCGATTTTCTCTGGTCTAACTCCTTCGAGACTCCCTGTGTAGCATAGCGCTGGCCATCTTCTGCCAGCTGGACTGCTGGCTTTTTCCTTAATTGTTCTTCCTCAGACTCCTCCTCCTTGGCCTGTACCTCTTCCTCCTCTTCTTCAGCCTCCATCTGCATCATTTCCTCCTCCTCTTCTTCCACTTGCATTTGGACCTCTTCTTCCTCTTCCAAAGGTTGGGCCTGCAGCATCTCTTCTTCCTCCTCCATGGACTGGGCTTGAAGCATCCCTTCCTCTTCTTCCATGGGTTGCATTTTGATCTCTTCCTCCTCCGATTGGGCCTTGGTCTGGACCTGTTCATCCTCTTCCTGCTGCTCGGAATGCGCTTGAAGCATCTCCTCCTCTTCTTCCAGCGGCTGCATTTTGATATCCTCCTCTTCCGAATGGGCCTTGGTCTGGACCTGTTCCTCCTCTTCCTCAGCAGGTTGCATCATGACCTCCTCTTCCTCCTCTTCCATCGGTTGCATCCTAACCGGCCCACCTTCCTCCTCCTCTGGTTTAGCTTGGAGTGACTCCTCTTCCAGATCCTCCCCAATCTTTGATGGGCCATCGCCTTGAGGTTGTGTTTGAACCTTCTCTTTTTCCTCGGATCCAGTGGATTGGGTCACTTGATCGGCAGTTCGATCCGCTTCTCGCTCAAACTCGTCTGCTGGTGCACCCACTTCCAAGCGACCCCGTGCGGCCCCTTCTGTCTCCGGCTTTTTCTTCCGGCGAATGCGATGATAGCGTCCCATCAGATGGTAATGTTACTCTTCTGATATTCCCGTTTGATGCCTTCCATCAAATCGTGATGCCGGATGACATGCTCTTCTCTTCTCAACGCCATCAGAGAACAGTACTGAACGATGTTAATCACCGAGCCACCAGACAATTCGTAGCGTTTGGCAATGTCTCGGAGATCAATCCTATCCTCCAACTCACAGTGTGGGGAAAAGCTCTTTCGCCAAAGCTCAATACGTTCGACGGGCTTTGGTATAGGAAACTGAATCATCGATTGAAACCGTCGGGTAAATGCGTCGTCCAGATTCGTCTTGAGGTTTGAGGCCAGAATCACTAAGCCATTGTAGTCCTCTACGCGCTGTAGCAGGTAAGCGACCTCCTGATTGGCGTAGCGGTCATGGGCATCATTAACCGCCGTTCGCTTGCCGAAAAGGGCTTCCGCTTCATCAAAAAACAAAATCCACTCCTTATGCTCAGCGCGGTCAAAGACCTTGGAGAGGTTTTTCTCCGTCTCTCCGATGTACTTTGAGACTACTTTGGACAGATCAATCTGATAGACATCAATACCCAACTTCTTGCCCAATAGGGCAGCGGTTAAGGTCTTGCCCGTACCCGGAGGACCATAAAACAAGGCGCGATAACCCGGCTTTATTTTCCTATCCATCCCCCAATCAACCATTAACTCATGTTGAAGCTGGAGCCACGTTTCGATCTCAGTGATCTGGCTCCGAGTGGTAGAACTGAGCACTAAATCTTCCCATTCCATCTTCGTTTCCAGCAGTTTTGCGGGAAACTCCGGACTGAAGTTGGGCTTGCGGACTTCTCCAGTGGTGAATTGATCCAGTGCTTCCTGGCTAACTACCATCACTCCATTTAAGAACGGCTCGTTCTTTTCTACTTCTTCCAACCAGAGGATCCCTTCCTTTACGAATAGGTGTTGCACAGCAAAGACTTGTTGAAGCCTAAATCGCCTTGATAAGTTGGAACCGGCCAGTAAAAACATGGCTGTCTCGCCCGTCGGCAGGAAACCGGTATGCTGCTTGCCCTTGCGCCCCCCAAATTCGGTGTAGATCTGCTGCGTGCTATTGTTTTTGACCAGAAAAGCGTCGAGCAATTCCGGACGTAAATGTGGCACCATTGCCATGATCAGCAAGAACCGCTCCTCGTAGGTCAAGTTGTGCTTCTTAACGAAAGCGGCGTAGTTACCACCAGTGCCATTGAATTCTGGGGGAACGACCTCGTAAATATCTTGGTATTTGCAATCCTTATTGGCGTTCAATAGGGACCTTGTCTTTAGTACCTCCCTGAACCATTGCAGCTCCCGTTCCAGATCTACCGCATTGCTTGTCAATTGTCCGTTTACCATTCTACATGTATCATTTCATCCAACCACGGTAATTTGATCAAGCTGTACCCCCAGGGAAGGCGATCCAGCAGTACATCAAACGTGGTACGTTCTACTTGTAAAGTCCAGCCTTGTGCAGCGCGCTTGAGCAGTCCTTCCCTGCACAAAAAAGTCTCACGCAAGGCTTCAGTTCGTGTACTCTTCAATGCCTTCCATTGCTGCAGCACAAAAGCAAGCAGGTGATCCACCTCTTCCTTTTCCTCTGACGTAAGCAGGGTGGCCGAAGGAACCGGTTCATCCAGAGGTAAGCCGCAAAGCACCTTGTTCAAGAGCAACTCATGCTCTGGAAAGGAGTCGTCATCCGCCACTAGGCATTGCAGGATCAACACCGCTCTGATCCTCGAATCCAATAAGGCAAATTCGCCGTCTTTGACCAATCCGATGGCTTCCATGAAGCGCGGTAAGTAGGGCCACAGTAGGACCAATCCGGCATTATCCACCTGATGGACCTCCCCCTCCTGAGGTCGATGACTGCCGAGGAATGCTTGCGGAGGTCTCGTCTCATATGTTGTCTGGTCCCCATCGCCTCCGTGCCCTTGGCCTCCTTGGGCACTTGTATCCGACTTGAGATAAACCTGATCAGTCAGTGGGTCTTCGAGGGCTTTCGGCTTTTTTGTGGAGGGGTCATCCTGCCAAACATTGCCTTTCGGTAAGTGCTCTGCGCGATGGAGCGACTTAGTACTTTGCTGATCCTCTACCACTGGGTCAGGGGTGTTTGCTGTTGGTCGGTCGCTGGGGGTATCGTCCTGCGAAGTGTCGTGATCCATTCTCCTAGTAGCAGGAGGTATATCGAAACCATCGACCTGCGCTGCCCTTGACGGACTGGTCGGGTCCTTTTTTTGGATGGCTTGATCCTTTTGAACACCAGAAGAAGGTATAACCCTGAGACCAGCTACCACTTTCTGTTGCCATGCCCTGTGACTACTATCACGGCTCATTTCAGTCGGTCCATGTTGCCTCAAAACCTCGAAGAAGCGATGCTGTAAACGGTTGACTGAAAGGTTGAAACCAGATACTTTACAAGCTTTCGAAATCAAGTGAAGGATGTATTCGCGGACTGCCGCGGTCGAAAGATTAGCTGGAATCCTTCTTGATTGTTGGGGATGAAAAGACTCCATCCTGAGGCAGGACGCTATACGAATCAACGTGTCATCAGTGCTCTTTTGCGCAGTGTGCTCAAGCCATTCAATCGAGGACCCAACGAAAGAAGCGTGGGTCGGATAAAGCGCCCGATAAAGCTCAGCTACCCAATCAGCTGGGAATTGATGGATGAGCCGCTTTCTGACTTGTTCACGCTCCAAAAGCTTCTGAAAATCCTCGCCACGAAATGCCTCTAGGAATCTCGATCGCAGCAATGAAGTGTCCGAACTCTTTGTGGCCTCTGCTCTTGAGTCCGAGGAAATGGACAGCCATTTCGCTGCCATTTTTTTATCCATCCACCAAGGGAAATGACCTTCGATCAAGAAGTGCTTCAATCCCTCACGCATGCGGTCCCTTTCCTCCTCGATCTTTACCGTGGCTTGACCATCAGACATTTTTATGGTGTGGATATTTCCCACTTCTGAAACCCATTGCGATTGATGAGCAATCTGCCACAGTTGATCCAGGAGTGCTTCTTTCAAAGCTTTGGGGGCATTCGCCACAAATTGACGATCATTGAATTCCCCCAGATCTAGCGTGAGTTTGTCGATCTTCAGCGTCCGGTCCGTGGTAGCATACTCGTCAAACACACTTTGCATCGTCTCCATCAACTGCCCATGCAACTGCTTACTAACGACGTCTTGATGCTGACGGGCTTCCGGCATCGACGCCGAAGTGATTTCATAATGCTGCGAGTGGATGGAGTGGCGCTGTGACATTATCGACTACCCAGATTATCCAAAATCCACATCAATGACCTGTCGACCACCCACCTCTTCCCTCACCGGTTCGAAGCCTGGGAAGCGAAAGAGGAGAAAGCTATTGGGAGGCACATTGATCCGATAATTGCCCCCGAAATCCGTGGTTGCGCCGATGGTCGTACCCTCAACATTGATGGATACGCCGGGTAAAGGATCGCCATTGGCTGTAACTGTTCCGGTGACAAAACTCGGCTCATTTGACAATGGTATCAAGGCCACATCGACAACCGTCCGTCCTGCTATTCCCTCTTGCAGCGGCTGGTAACCATCAAGCTGAAACTGGAGTAGGCCTCCTGAGGGTACCGCTCGTAGGGTATAATCACCCTCAGCATTCGTAAGGGTCTGATTTCCGGTGTTGATCTCATTGACCAATACCCCCGACAATCTTTCTTCTGAGCGGGCGTCAAATACGGTCCCTCGGACATCTACACCAGATCGTCTCAAGACCACATCAATCTGTTGCCTGCCGTTTACTGGCTCGGTCCGGCGATCAAAGCCCGCTAGGTCAAAGGTCAACGTTGCGTCCTGGGCTGTATTGATCCCATACTGGCCGGGGTCGTTGGTAAATACCTGGTTGCCAAGATTATCTCTGACAGAAACGCCGAAGAGCGGGTTACCCCCTTCATCGGTGACCCGACCGGTGACGAGGAAAACGTCCTGTTCTTCACAATCACAAACGACCGATAGGAACAACCTACCTGTACAGCGATTGCCTCCCTCAGGCTGAAATACAAACTGCAAAGCATCGTGTCCGACGAAATCGGGTTCCGGTGTGTAGGCGATGGCTCCTTGGCTTTCATCGATGATCTCAATGTTACCATTTTGAGGCTCCTGTACCTCAAATACCTCTAATGGAATAGCCGGGGAGAGGATAATATCCGTCGAATCATTGCGCAGCACCGTTCGCACTTCGGTTCTAATGCTATCAGTGACCAGTATTGTCATTTCGAAGTAGGTTGGTCCGCTCGAATTGGTGATCACATAAGTCAGTCTGTCGGTGCCGACAAATTCCTCGTTGGGGGTATATTCAATAGCGCCCTCGACAACGAGCTCTCCTTGCTGTGGGCCTTCAATCACATCGAGGCGGTCGCCCTCATCCAACGCGATGAAGAATCGGCCAATGCCATTTTTGCATACCCATCGTACATCCGTTTCATGGCAGCAGTAGACAACGACGCTGACCTGAGCGCTGGATCTTTCGCCTCTTTCCTCATCGATCAGTTCGTAAGAAAAGGTATCCTTCCCGTGTCTGCCGTACGGCACTTCATATACAATCTGACTACCATTCAGACTCAAGGCAGCACCCAGGACATCACTGCTTGTGGATAGCAGCCTAATGTCAGTGGTATCATAGTTGTTATCGTTGGTGGTGATATCGATAATCAACGGTACCCCAGTGGCTGTGGCTGCGAGGTCGTTGACCGCTCTTACGTGAGGTGCAAATCTTGGTACCACTAATACTTGCAAAAGTCCCGCTGAGGTCTGCTCGGTCACTTCATTCACTACCTGATAGGTCAACTGGAAACTTCCGACATCACCGGAGGACGTTACGAACAGTGTATCGCGTTCGTCGCCGGAGATGATCTCCGCCTCGATGCCTCCTTCCTCCGGGTCCAAACCTCCGAGGCGTAAGCGCGTCCCGCTCTCTTCGTAATCATTTCCCAGGACATTGACGACGATGCTTTCACCGACTTCGAGAATGATGCAGTCCGGCCTCGCTATAGGATCCATCGCTGGAACCTCCAGGTCATCGAGTGAGGTAGTCGGACAAGTATCACAACAGCTGTAGGGCAGGAAAAAGTCCGCAACAACAGGCCAGGTATTGGTCGCCTCACCAACTGAGAGCCCTTGCTCCCTCGCGACGATCACCAAGGTCCCTCCTTTGGGTACACTCCCCACGTGCTCTATCCCGGGATGTTGCTCCAGGAAGTTGCAGAATATCTCTTGATGCCGTCTGAATAGGTATTCTCGGTAACTCTCGAAGTAATGAGAAAGCGACAGTAGCTGTATAGAAGTGTCGTTTTTCAAAGACATATCAAGTCCCCAAATCAATTCGGTCAGCTGCTGTTCAAGTGTGTGAAACAGCGTCGCATTCATGACATCGACCCGTTCATGGATGATCAATGAACGCAGGTACATCAATTGCAGCTTACAATCTATGACTTGGCGTTCCCAGGTCTGATAACTTTCCATGAATGCGCTCGTATCAAATGCCGCCAGAGCCATGGGTAAAAACTCCGCGAAGCCGACCTCTAGTTCGGGTACATCACCGGTTTCGACTTTATCACGAAGGCTGACCAACAATTCTTGCAAGTCCGATACTTTGCATCCCGGATCTTGACTTTCAAGCAGGGCATCAAAGTTGGATACCCATTGGCGCAGCTTGCCCCAGGTACATTGGACGACGTCTAGCATGGCAGTTCTCAGCAACCGATAGTCTGCATCCAGATGCTCCCACTGGCAGGGATCCAATTGAAGGTCAGAGCTATCCGGCGAAATCTTAACCGGCAGCACCTCGATAGGCAGATTGAATTTGCTGCGAAACAGATCCAGATGGTCGACCACCGTTGCTTGGCTTTTACCCAAATGTCCCTCCACCCGAAGCCAGGTGAAGGATCCATGGTCGTAGCTTAGCGGCGTTGAGAGCCAGCCATTGGTCGGAACTGGTGCGCCAGGGTTGCCTGGGTCGACGGTGACCGTATTGTTGTCATAGGCCAGTATCTTGGCGCCGGTCACTCCGCAGGTCTCTCGGCGAACCGAAACATCCCAGGCTTCTTCCAGGCTAAGTCCGGTGACGCCATCCGCAACACCAGGAGTATTGATCTCATAGTAGTAGGGAATGGTCTGATCTGTCGCCGAGGCATAGGTCTCCCGGTCTGGTGTAATCTTGATGGGGCTTTCGACGAGCGTTTCGACATTGCGCAAGCGATCCAAGTCGAACTTTTCGCAAAGCAAGACCAGCCGCTTATGTAAGTGAATGACCTCCTCTTTCAGCTGCTTCTGAGAATTGTAGATCTCCGGCGCTGAAAAACCATGACGATAGTCGAAGCTGCGGCAGACATCCCGCTCCCTGGTCAGGGTATCTGGCAGGGCGCTTCCCAGCATCAAATGCAACTGAAACGAGGTGCGTGGACAGCAATCCTCCATCAATCGGAGCGACTTCTCACGGAAGAGATGGTAGGTGTCGAGCAGATCACTTAAAAATCCCTTAAAATACTGAATACCAAATAGATATACTTGATCTTCGGTGTCAGGATTTTGCAGATATGATAACCAGGTTTGCTTCTGGCTAATGATTGCTGGATCCTCGACGAATGGGTTTCGAAAGTCGTAAACCGGGCCAAGGAGGGGTTCAAAAACCCTGTAAGTTTCTGCTAGGATGTCACCACTCGTCTCTCCCACGCCAAACAATTCGTCATAGGTGGGTCTAAGCGTGTCCCGATAAGCGTTGACTAGATCGACGTAAGCGTTGCACTCCGCACCACCCGAGAGCAATCGTGGTTTGGCGATGTGCAGCTTGGGTAGGCCAAACTTACCCGGAAAGAACGTCCCGACATTGTCCGAGCGGGTGAGCACCGTATCAAGATCCGATTGGTTGATGACCAGCTTTCGAAGTGTGAAGATCCTTTCCTTCCCAGTTTCATCGCAGTTTTTGCCCAAGCATGACTTAAAATCACGGTCGAAGCACTCCAGAAACAGGAGGACGTATTTATCATTCAAGAAAGTACCCGGATCATTGATCAGCATTACACTGTCGTCACCTGCCGGTACTCTGGTGAGCAGCTCATGTAAGACGACATCCTGCTGAAAGCTTCCACTGTCCTCGTTGCCAAAAGGCAGGTACTCCACACCCTCTGGCATCTCATAGGGCCGATAGTGGGTCATGGTACAATCGCAAAGGTGAATGAGGAATCCTTCGGTCGTTATGCCTATCCCATCTGATATGGTCAACTCATTATTTTCCGAGTCGTAGGAGACCTCTAGCCCACAGACGATTCCTATTCCAATGAGCCGAGATCTCGTTTGCCTGTTTTGCTGGTCCAGATAGTCAAACATCTGGTTGAGCTGGCCACTGGTCAGTACTTGATTGCTCTCAAATACTGGGTAGTTCTTTCTTGCTTTGATGTCAATGATACTGCTCATCGTTGTGTGTTTTATATTTCACCTAATGCGGTATTGTCAAGAATGATGGCGTCCTCGGTTCCTCGGTCGTCATCGCAGTCATGTAATGTTTTTGTGGGGTGTACATTTCGTAGCCGATCCAACACCTCAATGAGTGCCGTCAAGCGTTGCGAAAGCACCTCCTTATTCGGGTTACGCTTTGCGTTGGTAAGGATCCATTGCTTGTACACCCGCTCGAATTCCTCCATCTGGTCATATGAGATCCAGCAGATATTCAAGAACAGATGGGCCGGAGCCTCCACGCGCAAAGTCCTCTCCATGAATTTTCTAAACACATCCTCATCGAATCGTCCTGGCCACGCGGGCAGTACGACTTGCAGGATGCACGAGTACGGATTATCCATCTTACAGGCATCACAGGCCTCGTCAGCGAGCACGTCGGGATCTGTTTCCAAGTAAATGGGCAACAGCGTATCCTCGAGTTGCTTTTGTACCTCTTTCAACGTGATGGTCAAATTGCCCTCGGACAGGTCTACTCCCTCTAGTGTATAGTTGCCGTTGTTCCTTGCCGCGGTGGACCTGGAGATCGTAATCACTCCCCCTGGAATCAGATGGGCGGGATTGATGCTATCAGCTACGGTGATACTGCGAGCGTCAGCATCTACACTATCAATGGCTACGGTCCGTCCGTAGGAGAGCGTAGTTCCAACTAGCGGGGTTTGAGGATCTATGGCTTCTCTGACGAGGATCTGGGTCCGATTGGTCGCAAGCACAAACCGTCGATTCAATACCCGATAGTTTCGTTCCACCCCGGAAGACGTTCGCGTAGCAATCCTGGCCATCGCAACTACTTCAGAGGTCACGTCGCCCGCCACTTCGAAAATTCTGGCAGTAAATAGCACTGCGGCGATTTCTACCACCTTTTGGAAGGACATTGCGCCATTATTGGCAAGCGTTTCGCTTAAAGTTGTGTCGGATAAGGGTACAAAGGGATCTTTGACTTTGGGTCTTAGCAGGATGTGCTCAACAAGGTGTATGCCTTCATGCGTCACAAATTCCTTTTGTAGGAAATCTTGTACCTCGACGGCAGAAGCATTGCCGGATCCCTGGCCCAACACTTCCCCACGAATATCGACGATGTCAAAGGTGGTTTCTTCACCAGTACAAAGGGATCCCCCGCAGTTGTAGTTGCCCGAGCGGCTACCCAACCATGCCACGTCCCATAGGAAGTCCCTTACTTCTGTGGCTGCAAAAGCCGTCAGCTCCGCCTCGTCCACAATATTGTACCGAAGCTCTCCCAAGGGAGCCGAAGCTCCTGGAATATTGTCTACTTCAATGACGGTATCACCTGCAAGGTTCAAATTCACAGTGTGCACCTCATAGCTATCGTCATTGGTACGTGAACCGACGATGAGCACCTGATCCCCTTCCTTTATGGCATCTGTCAGATCACCTTCCACTGTGAAGGTATTATTCATCAAGTCGACCGCCAGAATAGCCACGCGTTGCTTGGCTTCCCCGGAGGCCGTGCGGTTGCCGGCCAGCAATACCCTCGAGGGATCAGAAAAGTCATTGGGGGTCTCAAACAGTCTGTAATGAATCGAGTACGTGGGCGGGTCCGCCCCCATATCCGTGTTGATTTCTACCTCAAAGAAGTTGTCAAAAGGCAGCGTCAGGTTGTAGCGATTGCTTTTGGCGTTCGTCAGGAACTCCTCTGCAAGCAATGCCGAGACTTCATCGATCACAGCTTGGGCACTCACCTCCGTGTCGTAAGCGGTTTCTTCGCTAACGGCTAAAACTTCTCCGCCGCAATTGATCAAGAATCGATAATTGCAATCTTCATCCTCCTCCAGGGTATAAGACTCCTCACAGGCGCCTGCCACCACCAACTTTTCCAAAGCCAGGTACAGCTCCTCCTCTGAAGAATAGGTACTATTACCGGTCATCAACACCTGATTGGACGCATTCTTCAGGTTGAAGCTGAAGACCCCGCCGGATTCTGATATTTCAATGGACTCGCCAAAGGCCAGGTAGGTCCAGGGCTTATCCTTAATGCCAGAGAGCAACTCGGCACGCTTCTCAAAGCCAGAAACATTGTCTACATGCCACAATTCGCAGTTTGCAGTGTAGTCAAATGCGGTGCCTCTCTCCGTGCTGATCCGGGGGTACTCTTGGATAAAGTCTTGTTTGTCAACAATCAATTGACTGGGAGCTTTAGGCCCGGCCAGATCATTGGTCATCAATGCATAGTCTGTGAATTGCTCGGCAAACCGGGAGATCAGGTGGTCCAGGAATCGATTGCGCCGATCCTCAAACACTTCGATGTCTTCAATAATCGCCCGTAAGTCTGCGTCATGATTGGGTATATCAAAGTACAAGGGGTCCGCATCCGGGATTGTGTCAAGCAGGGACTGCGTGAAATAAGTCTGGTTCACGTCACCCTCGATCGCCAACAAATCCCGGACATGCGCCAGCTGCGAGAGGTAATTGGCCAGTAATTGGTCAAAATGGGTTAGGAATCCCTTCAACTGTCGCGCCAATGCCGTGCGGTAGGTATGCTGGTCCCTATCTCCAATAGTAGGGAGTCCTTCTTCCCCAATGCCGTAGGTCTGCGGAAACTCCTCCTGAATACTGACGTAATCTTCCAACTCCCGATACTTCCCTTGAGGTACCTTGAAGTCCAAGGTTGGAAAGCGTGGCCGTCTGGGCGGTTCTGCGTCCTCTAGCTCCGAAAGTAGTTCCTTTACCTTCTCACTATTGGCCTGGAAGGGCAGTTGGTCTTTGAAGAAAGTAATTCGTGATGAATCACCGTTGAATCTTGGCACATAGTTCTGATCAAAAGCCAGTTCCAAGCACCATCGTACGCTCTTCGGTTCCAAATTCAGTACTGGATCCTCAGCCGGTATACTCGCCAGCTCCAAGTTTTTTACAGCAACGACACCCGGTATATCCATCAATAACTGAATGAGGTCAGAGGCATACAATACCTTTTTGCGATCCACTCGATCGAGCTCTCCATCATCCAGAAATCCGTGTTCTAAGGCCGGACCCTCGAATATTTTTTCGACAGGATTACAATCCTCGTCGACGCTGGTGCCATTGATTAAGTAGACCTCCTCGCCGAGCCTGACCTCGGGGATTGACTCTTTGACAAAAACGTCCCGAAGCTCCCCATCGATAGGATTGACTGCGACCGAACTGACCGTCAAGTTTTGATTGAGCTCCAAAGCGGGATTGACGTACGTGACCACCGATGCCGGCTGGAGTTGATTACCAAGTTCCTTTTTCACCGTTAGGCGCTTCTCGGGGGCATCGAACCGAACCAGTGCATACTTCTGGGTCGCGATGCACTTGTCAATGATCTCTTCAAGCGAATAGAATCCGATCGTCGGAGAAATGTATTGATTGATTTGGTAATACAGTTGCGCCTGGACCTCCTCGACATTCGCATCATTCTCCAACTCGATATCCGCACACACTAGTATCTCCTCTACCTTCAGCGCAGAAAACTGGAGAAAGTCCTCTCCTAGGTTTCGATTGGCGTGCAGCCGTTTTCGGGCTTTTTCCACCAAGCTTAATACCTTAAATACCTTGGTTTGGTAGTCCCTTAGCATGTTTCCTTCGAGGGCAAAGACGGCATCATTTAGCCGATCGTTGAAGGCTTCCAAATCGGGAATGTCTTCATCGAACTTCCCCTTATCCCCACTCAGTACGATGTCCTTATCCTCCTTGAGTCGATAGGAAATGTCATACTCGTCGGTGAGGTTGAGGAAGTCAATCGATACCTCAGTAATGCTTTGCTTGATGTTGGAGAGCTCATTCCAATCGACACCTCCCTCATCCCAGCGGGGAAATCGAAGCTCAACACGGACTTCAATGTCCTGCAGCTTGGGATTGTCCACGTCATCATTGGCCAGCGTGTAGACACGTTCTAGTTCATTGTCATTGAGATCCCCAAACACTTCCGAGTCCTCAAATTCCAACAGGACATTGTAGAGAATCTTCAGTGCCAGCGGTTCATCGGTTTCCGAGACCGGCTCATACGTCAAGCGACTGGCCTCTCGGTCCACATAAACATCCAGTTCACCTCTGCTGACCGATTCAATCCATGCATTCTTGATCCCAATCAGGGGGCTATCGGGTCCATCCGTTTCGGGGATGGCCACGTCCATCAAGAGCTTGCGATAGTCTCGTATCGTTACGGGATCGTTGTGCAGTATCTCTCTTGCGGTGTAAAACTGCTTGAGCTTTTCAGCTGCTTCCGGATGATCTGCCAGCAGGTCCTGCATATCGAAACCCGAGCGGTAACCCAGATCCGTGATCGCGTAGCAGAGTACCTCAAAAATCGAAATGCCTGGATCGTGGACATTGTAATCCGTCCATATTTTACCCGCAAGCCGCTGAATGTGCTGGATACCTTCGTCCCTAAGGAACTGGTACTGCATGCTCTTCAGCTCTGAAGGTACCCGGGATATAGTCAGTGCCTCATCCATGGTCAATGGTGTTATTCGGTTCTTTCATTTCACTCATTTTCAGGCTCCTCCTCCGGCGGCGTCGGATCTTGAGATGCTTCGAAAAGTGCTGCTGCGGCCACCGCATAGTAATTGACGTTTTGCTCAATCACTTGCCACCCCAAATCATTGTGACCGGTCAGTGGATCAAATCGCTGCGCCACCAACTCAAGCGAGAAGACGCCGCCCTCGTGTTGCAAGGAAATACTGGCTTCCGCAGTGTCCAAAGCCGCCACGTTCTGCAAGCGATCCTTGCCGGACTCGACGTTGCGGCGAAGCACAATCGAGTTGGCTCCGCTACAGATGATCTGAAGTCGAAGAGTCACATTGTTGTCGACCATCGCCTGGTCCACTTTGGGCAGAAATACGTTTTGAAATTGTGTCGCTCCTTGTTCGTAAAAGTCCAGATAATCCCCTTCTTCGACATTGTGAGCCAGATTCTCGATGTAGACCCAAGTCGATTGCCCGTCGGTATAGGGCCAATCACCCCCTTCTCCGGAAAGGGGCGTGATATGCGTAGCATAGTCCGCATTGGTCCCATCGAAGACGTGGTAAACATTCGAATTTGCTGCTTTTCGGAAATTGTTTTCGAAGCGGTGTCCAGCATAGGCACTTAAATCTCCTGATAGCCTTAAAATCCGATCGGTGATCACCTCTTCGGTACGTACGCCAGGGCGACTTTCAGTGCTGGTGGCTAGGAAATAGGTAGCCGAGGCCCGATTCAGTATTACATTTTGAGGTGGCCCATTAAAATAAGTAGCATTGTCAGCATTCTCCAGAACGAGCTCCTCCAAAGCCTCCAGCGAGCAATCTGCTTCGGCAGAAGGGATAAGGCTGTCGTCCCAATCGTACAATTCACTTAGGTCCGATTCACAAGGGCAGTCATCGGCAGAAGGTAGTACCGGTGGTGGTGCGACTTCGTTGTCGGGGCACTGGCAAAGAACCGTGCCTTCATCGTCGGTCTCTAGCTCAATGATCCCGTGGTCACCCGTCTGGGAAAACTGACCTACCGAACCGAGGATAGAAGCCGAAGTAGTCGCTACGACCTCATCCACTTTATTTCGAGTCGTAGGATCGTTTTGTTCATCAGGGACATGCCACATATCAAAGCATGTGACCACGTCTACATAGTCTCGCTCCTCCACGAAGTTGAGCACCTGAGATTTGTGTATCCTGCCACCGAAGACAATGTCCTGAACGGATTGGAAAGCCCAGGGGGACAAAAAGGTCTTGATTTCCGTCTCGAGCTGCTTTTGGTAAAAGCCAAAGTCTAAACCGGGTTTGAAACGGACTTTGAAGTTGACCTGAATGCCTTCATACCTGGGATTGCGGACGTGGATCTCAATGGGGGCGGCATTCAATGTAGCCAGGTAAGCCTTTACCTCCTCGAGCGTGTTGACGCTGGTCTCCGGACGAAGCGGATCGATGGCATTTTGATTCTGGACGTCGGGGATCAGCAAGACTGTGACATGTCCTGGAGCAATCTCTGAATAGGTCCCTTCATCAAAATGGGTATGATTGAGGCATTTGACCTTGTAGGTATTGGGAAATTTGGCCAACACCAGGCGCTCATAGTCCCAAATGGTGATGGCTCGATGCTTATGCCGCAGTCGTTCGCTGACCCGCGTGTAGAAGTCCTCCCCCTGCTCCTCAATCTGGCCTCCACACGAGGCATAAGGCTGCACAACTTTTGAGATGGCTGCATCGCTGACCGCAAGCTTTTTAATAGAGCCGGCGGGCAATGCCTCGCTCAGGTAATTGGGGTCATTGTTCCGGTCCTGAAAATTGGCAGTGACCGCCTGTGCAAGGATGGCAATCGTATCTGGAATGGCCGCTGCATTCTTCTCGACAGTGGCGCGAATCCAATGGACGCCTTTCGGCAGGAGCGTATTCTCTATTGTCGCCGACTTGTCGACGGATAACTTAACGATTCCCGAAGTGATGAGTCCATTCGTTGAATCGGCTACGATATCGACCGTCTGAAAAGGTACCCATTCATTATCCACCAGGTAGGACCACTGGATATCGAAGAGATCCTTGCTGGGATCTGCGCTGCCTTCGGCCACACGGAAAAGCAAGGAAATATTCTGCGGCGGATTGAAGTCTTTGAGCCCGATGTAGAGCTCTCCCTCTTGCGTGAACTGACCCAATAAATGAGGTTTCTGCTGTTGCGTCCCATCAGCCTGCTCGGCTACACCAAACGGCATCACATGGAAGAACTGCTCGATATCATTGTCGAATCCGCTGGTATAATCAATAGAAGCGTGAGAGATGTAATCGAGCGATATCTCCTTGATCGTCGGTGTGTAGGGTTCGGAAGGAAGACCAAACTCATCGGGATTGCCCGCATTCTTCAGTACAATTTTGGTGAAGGAGGGTTGAAAATCTTTGTGACCAAAGTCCACACCTGCCAACTCTAATCGTACAAACCCTTTTCTGCTTTCCGTATCGAAGATCTCCACTGGATCCAGTGTCGTATCCCGGGCAACGGAGGAGAGCGTAGCATCCTGCGTGACTGCAATAGTATTATCCTCAGAAAGCGGCGAGCAATAGCCATCCTTGAACAATCTCGAGCCACCAAGCGGTGTCCACTCCTTCTTGTCCAGTATCGACAAATTGGCGGCAAAAGAAGTGTTGTTTCTCTTCGCCGGTGCCTCAATGCCGATACAATCTGGAATAGGCGTGGTATCATCGGGCGTAGCGAACTGGTCCAGATAGTAGTAATAATGGTCGCGAAAACCGTGATCCCCTTCTGGTAGACCATGCCACTTGTAGTTGACAGCCAGATGGTCCAACTTCTTCTGGAATACTTCCCAGGAACCGATGTAGAAGTTCGCACCCAATGAGGGCACGATGCCAAAAGGCAAAAAGTGCTTTGCGGGGTCCAGTAGTGAACGATCGTTTTGAACGACGACCGTCTTCACATCACTCACATCCACGGTCACCGTGGCTCGAGCTACCTTGAGCGCCGCCAGTTGATCGTAGAGATAGGTGTTCTCCTGGTCGGTGGCCAGTAAGACCTTCATCACGGGCCATTTCGTCTTGAAAGGCTCGAGCAGGACCTTTTCATTATAGGCCACTATCGGATCCTGGTTGGGATTAATCGTACGAATGATGATCAGGTCATTACCATCAAAACGGGTTTCGTGAAAGGTGTCGTTGAAAGAATAGATCAAGTCATCGATCTTGTCCTGCCCCATGTAGCTGACCTCGTCTTTAACTTGCGAAAGCGTTTCAAACTTGCCCCCGGGTCGGGCATCTCGTACCGTCAATATTCGCTCAGCCACAGTTTGCCCAATGTCGTAGTCTCTGATTTGGTCGCCGTAGCCCCGCATGGGGTCGTCAAAGACAGGCCCCTCCTGAGGCTCTACGCCGGCGATCTCCTGCCAGGATTTGGCATTGTTCAGAAAGTTGACAGCGCGACGGGAGGCTACCGCCCTTATTTCTTCATCAATCAATTCAAACGCTTCGGTAACCGGACTGATCCAGCCCTCCTCTCCGCTGAAGTAGGTTTTTATGTTCTGATCCAGATCGGCGTCAGATATCGGGTCGGGTACGTTTTCAAATGTGATACGGAACGTCACCGTACGTGTCCCCTCAGCCAGGAAGAGCAGTGGAGAGGCAAAAGCAAAACCGACCTCTGCTTGTGGACGATTGGTATTGCCGAAAGTATCCCAGCTTTGAATGTCCGTCTCGATGTCACCCCCTAGCCCATCGGATGAATTGGCAATGGGTGAGGCATAGAGGCGATGGTAAGGATTGGTCTGCTCCTGAGCGATCTTGAGTAGCGCCTTGACGTCAACGACTGAGGCCTCGTTGATGACAACCTCCTCATCCGTCGCGTAGAATACGTTGTTACCTAATTGATCTTTCCCGGCCTTGAGCAGCGTGCCCTTGGGTACGAGGTGTTCTTTCACATGGTTGGCCAGTTCGAAGATCAGGAAAGCCTTGTCCGGAACAGGTTTGGCTGGTTTGAGCCGGAGCACTTCGCGTATGTAGTATTCCAGATGCCGCTCAGTGAGCGTATTCAGGTCATCCTGCGCAAAACGGAAGATCTCGAGAAATGCTTGAACTAAGGCGTAGTGTGCCTCAGTGCCGCCATTGATATTGAGCGAGGTCTCAAAAAACTTGGTCCAATTCGTGGTATCGTCGATGGTCCATTCGTTCGCGCCAGTCTTCTCCGGGTGATGAAATCGGATCAGCTCGGCAAAAGATTGAATGAACTGCTTGAGGTCCGAAGTAGATCTTTCGTCAATTCCAATATACTCCGGAATAAGAGCACTTGGCAGCCGTTGTCTTTGGCTCGTTCCGTCCCTTTGGATGGGGTTTCTGGTATGGCAGTTTGGTTCCATTTATTATGGCAAGTCTGTACCTTCTGTGAGGTAGAAGGGGAAGACCAGGTTTCGTCGTGAATTGGTAGCGATGATCAGGTAGTCGACTTTGATGATCAACATACCCTCTTGTGTCCGCTGTTCATAGGCAATGTTTTGCAGTTCTATTCGGGGTTCGAAGAACAAGATGGCCTTTTCAACCTTCCGAGTCAGGAGGGCTGCGGTAGTGACGGCTAGCGGCTCAAAGAGCATGTTTCGAAGGTCCAGTCCATAGCGGGGTTGCATGACGCGCTCACGGACCGCTGTGGTGAGCAAAATCTCCAGGCTCTGATCGATGTCTTCCTCATCTTGTACCATTTCGACCACCCCTCCGTCGCGCCGAAAAGCCACAGGAAAGGCCCATCCTCGGCCAAGGAAAGGTATGTTCTGATCTATGTTCGTGATTTCTTCTGACATGGTCTATTGCCTTTTGATTTATCCAATCATTACAGTAGGTTCTCCAACCGCAGCCGAGGCCCCGCAAATGCAGGTGTCCCCCACACGAACCGCTGGCTTACCCCCAATCAGCACTGTCGTACTACCAATTGGGAAAGGGCTGGCGGTTGGCGCATGGGCGGGTGGCGGGATCGCGCAAACATGGTTGTCACCTGCGACGCAGGCCGGCATTCCGCCGATCAGCACGGTCGGTTCCCCAGGCCCCACGATGGTGCCACCGTGGTTTGTTGTATCAAGTATTCTCGCTGCTGGAGGCATGTTCTTTTCTAGTTTATTTGTACAATAGATCCTTTGATCACGGCCTGGCCGCTGGTGGAGAGCTCTGCCCCACTGTTGCCTTCGGCCAGGTATTGAGAGTTGGCAGTATTCGTCAGGTTGGTGCCCTCCACGGTCACGTCGCCAGACGCCTTCATGATGATATCCTTGGCGCTTTCCAGCAGGATCCCGTCGGCATTCATGATGATCTTATTGCCGTTTTCATCTTCGAAATTCATGGCACCCTCATCTTCGCTGATGACGATCGAGTTGCCATTGGGCGTATCGAGCGTGATGACATTGAGATCATCATTGAAGAGCAGTCGCAACTCACTTCTCGTGATGATGCCTTTCTCGTTGTTCTCCTCTTCAGGTTCGATGGGAGGAGCTTTGGCACTGCTATGGAGCATCCCCAGGATCACGGGATCCCGTGGGTCGCTGTTGACAAACCCGACGATCACTTCGTCATCGACCTCTGGGCGAAAGAAAGTCCCTCGGTTGTCCCCTGCATCCAACAGTGACACTCTCGCCCACACGCCCTCATCTTCCGTACCAATAATGGGTATGCGGACCTGCACACGAAATTCGCCGTCGGGATCCTCGTGGATATTTGTCACCGTACCTACTTGTAGACCTCCGATACCCGGTGTCAATCCAGAGGCAGGAGATTCATTGATATCGTCGAAGTTTTGGTGAAACCATTTCTGATTCAAGCCAATGGTCAATTCGGTGTACCATGTCGACTCCGTCGCAAAATGATGGACAACGCCAGACACGTAGGCTTTCCCGTTGAAGCGATCCCCAAATCCTGCCAAATTGATGACATGTCCTGGTTTGATGTCGGAGAAGCCCACCATCTTGATGTTGCCTTGCACCTTGGCCAAACGACTGCGCAAAAGCTTCGCATCCGAC
>JBCCXG010000006.1:0-26280 GCA_039191945.1 Bacteroidota bacterium | reverse complement strand
GGATTCCTCAGGATGATTGAGGCGCGAGCTACAGAGTTCGGCCATAGAATCCAGGTGCCCTACGGAGAGGGCTTCATCCAAAAGCAATTCATTGGTGTAAGAAGTCTGTTTGACTTTGTGTGAGGCCGCCTTACTGGGTAATCCACTCCCTGAAGCTGCCGGCGTTGTCTTTGCTGACATATACGTCCTCACTTGGGGCCGGCAGCAGAGAGATCAGCAGCTTGCCGCCCGCGGTTCGAAACCGGTCGATTGCGTCTATCCGGGCAATGTATTTCCGATTGAGCCGAAAGAACTGGTCGTTGGGCAGCATGATGTCCAGCTCGGTGATGGACTGGTCCACAATGTACTTTTCGCCGGTTTGATCGACGAGGAAGACCACCTTATGCTCTGTGAAGAAGTAGGCGATATCGCTTAGTGGGACCGACTTGTATTCCACACCTTTCTTCACCAAAAACCTTTGCCGAGTGATGATATCGCTGGCATGCCCCAATCCATCATAGGGATGCGGATCTTCGAAGTGTTTTCTTAATTTTTGGATCTTGGATACTGCCTTCATTAGTCGCTCCCTTCGAATGGGTTTGAGCAGATAGTCGATGGCATGCTCCTCCAAGGCCTTCATCACGTAGTCGTCATAGGCGGTGAGGAAGATGATCGGAAATTTGATTTCGATGTTTTTGAAGATCTCAAAAGAGCTATCATCAGCCAATTGTACATCGAAAAATCCTAGATCAAATTGCTGATCTTGCTGGAGGAGCGCGATCGCTTCCCTTGCGGTTTGCACGGTCATCAAAGCCGGCCGGGGCAATAGGTCTTGCAAAAGCCAGGAGAGCTTTTCAGCCGCCATTTTTTCATCTTCCACGATCAGTATCCGCTTCATATTATCCCACCTTTAAGAGCGGCAAGGTCAATTCAAATGTAACCTCATCAGTATGGCTCTCGACGCTTCGCCCAGTAAGCAATTGAAATCGCTCGTTCAGGTTCTTCAGCCCAATTTTGGAGGGCGCTTGCACCGTTTTTTTCGGTCGGCAATGGTTGGTGATGACCAAACTTTCCGACTGCTGGAGGACCTTAACCCGCATGGGGTGCTCCATGGAGATCTCGTTATGCTTCACCACGTTTTCCAGAGCGAAGAATATGGAAATTGGAGGTATCAGATAGTCAATCCCTTGATCCAGCAGGGTATCGACCACGAGTGACTCTTCGAAGCGGATTTTGAGCAGTGACAGGTATTTGTCAAAGAAGGACACTTCTTCCTCCAGCCACACGAGTTTTTGGTCCTTACTATTGAGAATGTACCGATATACATCGGCAAGGCTCTCGGTGTAGACCTTGGCCAGGGTGACGTCTTTTTCGATCAGATGGGTGAGCGTGTTCAGAGAGTTGAACATAAAGTGCGGATCGATCTGATTTTTCAAGGCCTCCAACTGCGCGGCCATCCGAGCCCGTTCCAGTTGCTCATTTTTGAGGATGTCCGCCTCCCGTTGTTTGATCAGGAAGATCGTCTCGTAGACATGGGTGATGAAGATGACGCACAGGACGCAAATGGCGATGGTGATGTATATGGCCCACCAGTTGATGGCCGCACCGATCATCAGATACCAAGTCGAAATCAGCCCCAACACCACCCCGGTCGTGTATACAATGTTGGCTGTGAGCAGCAGGATGATCTTCTGTATGGGATATACAAACCAGTTGTAGCGCCGTTCGATATAGAAGAGCAAAGCCCGGTTCCCCTGCCAGATACTGAACGCGACAAAAACGAAAAACGCGTAGGCGAGGGGCAATTGCCACCAGGTAAATGCTGCATTATCGATCAGTCCCGCAGCATTGGGGATGACCAGGCCAAAAAACACCACACCTATATTGCGCACCTTCTGATCCTGTATGTCAAAGGGAGCACTGGGTTTTGAGGGTGGTTTTCTTCCGCTTGAGTCGCTCACGAGGTCGCTTCGGTATTTGCCTGTGGAAACAGTCTTATAAATCTATCAAATTCGACCGAAAACCATTTTTTCATTGACGCATTTCAAATCATGGATATTTCTACAATCAATTGGCTGGCGGTATTCGCAGCGGCACTGAGTACTTTTATTATTGGAGCACTCTGGTATGGTCCCATTTTCGGCAAGCCCTGGATGGCCGAGCACGGCTTCACCGAGGAGCAGCTCAAGTCCTCGAACATGGGCAAGATTTTTGGGCTGGCCTTCGTCCTTGAGTTCATCATGGCGCTCAATCTGGCCATTTTTCTGTCGGATTCATCAGACGTCCTCTGGGGTGTAGCCGCTGGTTTTCTTGCCGGATTCGGCTGGATTGCCCTGGCGATGGGCGTCAATGCGCTGTTTTCCCGCTACTCCCTCCGCTTGTGGTTCATCGACTCCTTTTACTTTGTGGTGACCTTCATGCTGATGGGGGGCATCTTGACGCTTTGGAAATAGGATTGCCAATTTTTGGGGCGCCCCACCCCGGTGCTCATGGGACCTCTCGGAAGTACAAAATTTCTTCGTGTCAAGAGGGTCCCAATGAGCAGGCCTTGCGCGAGACCGGCGCTACCCTGAAGTAGAGATCAAGCTTTCCCTTTCCCATTTGATAGCTCTCTCACTTCAGGGCTGAGCGGGCCTCGCGCCCTTATTTCGCTGCGAGAAGCTTACAGCCTTTGGCTGGGATGCTTCCCGTTTTCCGCACGGTAAGCCCTATCCCAGTCGCGAATTCGCTGCAGCTGTCGTACACTGACCACCTGGTCGTCCGTAGGTAGGTGCCAAAGCCGGTCATTGAGCCATAACAGCCCTTCGGAGAGTGGTACCTCGGGCAGGTACTGATCCCGGCAGAAGTGCATGAATTTCAACACCCGAAAAGCATCCCACCATTCGAAGAATCTCCTTTCGAAGCCTAAGAGATCCTTGGAATTGGCTATCGCCTTCCTCATTCCTTCTTCAAACCCATTCTCTCGATGAAATTCGTCCACCATCGGATGAAGGCGCCCCCAAGGCTCCTTATACCACCGCTCGCGGTTGGCGAAAACGTTGCCTAGCACTTCGAGAGACTTAGGATCATATACGCCATACGCTTCTTCCGTCCGCATTTTTGCGATCGCATGTCCAGTTCCAAAAGGTACACGATCTGAGACCCGCGATGACGGCATGACCGTCACATCATTGATCTCTCCAAAGCCACCTAATGGAATTGCTTTGTGTAGAAAGTAGAAGTCCTCACCTGCTTTTCGAGGGCTCATGCCTCCGACTTGCTGATAGCGCGACGATCGCACGGTGATACACGACCCGAGCGTTTGGAAGGCATACGGAAAACCCACATAGCGTAGCGCGTCAATATAGTATCGTAGGAACAGTTCATACTGGATGATTTCCCGATGATCCAACGGGTGTTCGTAGAAGACGACACCTGCTTTCCTTGTTTTGTCGAGATAGTAGTCTTCAATGGCCGTCAGATAGTTCGGGGTGCATGTGCAATCAGCGTCGTAGCATACGATGAGACCATCTTTGCCAAGATTTTCAAACCAACGCACGGCCTCATCCATACCAGCTTTCCTCGCAAGGCCAACGCCAGCCTTCTTTGGTGGCAGTTCCAAGTGACAAACTTCCAATGAAATGGACGGCGGTGAGGCCATTTCTCGAAGGATTCCAATGGCCCTACTATTGGTCTCTTTCACTTCATCGGTCGCGTTAGCAGGCTGATTCACCACTACGAGGATCACCACATGACCACTCGGCGGATCGCAATCCAGTAATGACTGCACGGCATCGGCTGTAAATGACTCATTGTAGCTGGGTACGACCACGACCATCTCCGTTGCGCTCCTGGGGGTGAATCCATCTGAAATAGACAGGGGGTAGGCGTAGCGGTTGAGGTACAGATTCCGCCGTTTCTTCATGGACGAGTACTGATCAGGGAGACAGCCTTTCGATTCGCCAACCGTCTTCTTTTTTAGTATAAAGCAAACGATCGTGCAGACGGCTTTTACGCCCCTGCCAAAATTCAAAAGTCTCCGGTATGATGCGCATACCGCCCCAGAAGTCAGGAAGAGGCACTTTGCCTTCGCTAAACTTCCTTTTCATTTCGTCCAGCTTCACTTCCAGGATACTCCGGGAGGAGATGACCTGACTCTGTTGTGATACCCAGGCGCCCAACTGACTGCCAAAGGGGCGAGAGATGAAGTAAGTGAGCGAGTCCTTCTTCGAGATCTTTTCTACGCTTCCCGTCACAGCTACCTGCCGCTCCAGGGCGTACCAGGGGAAGAGCACGCAGACTTGATTGCTATGCTCGATCTCTTGCGCCTTTCGTGATTCGTAGTTGGTAAAAAAGACGATACCCTTCTTATCAAAAGCCTTCATCAGTACGGTTCTCTGGGTAGGCCCCAGTTGGCCGGACGTGGCGATGACCATGGCATTCGGCTCAAGTACTTCGGATTTCACTGCCTCGTCGAACCATTGTTGAAACTGTTCGAAAGGCGAGGAGTGCGCATTGCTCGTATCCAGTTCTGCCTGTGTGTATTCCCGCCGCAGTGCCGCAATATCAACTTTCATTCGTCATTCTTTATGCCGTGGAAATCGTTAAGTTTGGAGAGCCAAAGATAGGAGATGCAGTATAGAATAGAGCTAGACCTGGCCAGTAGTAGTGAATGGTTAGATGCCGTCATGGGCGATTTTGACTCATTCCTTCAGGATCATGCCAATTGTGAGCGCAAGGCCTCTGCTATGGCCATGAGTTTCGTAGCCAAATACCCTGACCGTGTGGAGATCTTACCTGAGCTTATTGATACGGGCATAGAGGAGTTAGAGCATTTTCGCGATGTTTATGAGATCATGAAGGCGCGGAATGTTCCCCTACCCCAGGAAATTGGCCAGGACGTCTATATCAAGCAATTGCTAGATACTTGTCGGTCAGGCAGAGTAGAGCGATTCATGGACCGTTTGCTACTGGCGTCGCTGGTGGAGACGAGAGGCGCAGAGCGATTTCGATTGGTCTACGAAGCTTTGGAAGAACCGGATCTTAAGAAATTTTATCAGCGACTTTGGGCCTCTGAGGCTCGGCATGGCGAGGTTTTTGTGCGAATGGCCTTAAACTACTTTGAAGAACAAGCTGTCTATAAAAGACTACAGGAAATGACAATTGAGGAGGCAAAAATTCTCAGCGACCTCCCAATCAAACCGGCTTTACACTAGAAAATGGATTATTTCACTTCAGACAAAATCATCGAACCGGCGCGAGGAGACCTGTTGATCTCCGAGCCCTACTTGCCAGATCCTAATTTTGAGAGGACGGTTGTCTTGCTTTGCGAGCACGATGACAATGGCACTTTTGGTTATGTACTCAACAAACGTTCGGGTTTCACACTATCGGAAGTGGTGAAGGACGTTTCCCTATTGGATTCTGATGTCTACGTAGGCGGCCCCGTTCAGAAAGACAGTTTGCACTTTATCCATCGAATCAAAGACTTCTCAGATGAGGAGAAAGAGATCATGAAGGATGTCTATTGGGGGGGTGACTTTGAAGATCTGATATCCAAGATAGATACGGGTCAGGTGCCTAAGGGAGACATAAAGTTCTTTTTGGGCTATTCTGGCTGGTCCTCTGGCCAGTTGATGGACGAGCTAGAACAGAAATCTTGGATCGTATGTAAGGGTGTCGATCAGTCGATTGTTTTCGATGTGGCCCCAGAGAGAATGTGGAGGACCGTTCTTCGGCGGATGGGGGGTAAGTTTAAAATGATTGCCGACTATCCGATTGATCCGAGGATGAATTAGTTTCGCGCGGGCTGTCAATTTGTTAAATTTAAAGTAATTGACGGCACTTGAACCCTGGTTGAATGGAATCGCAAAAGGATAAGCCACGTGATATCGAACCCGAATTGGATGGTCATGTGGAGGATGTTCAGCACGATGCTGAAAAACTAGATGATGAAAAGACTGAATCTCATTCTGAGGTCGCGGCGGAGACATCGGTAGAGGGTCCGTCCGATCTGGAAGAAACTGATAGCTTGACCGAAGACGTTGTTCCTGAGGAGTCACTTGAGGCCTCCCTTGAAGTTCCTCCTACTGAGGTGCCAACTATCGTGGAGTCATCTATAGACGAATCAGAGACTGTCGAGATGCCAAGGGCAGTTGAGGTGACTGATGCTCCCACCGAAAAAGAGGAGGCCGATCCCTTACCTCTTGACTTGGAGCCATCCAGCGAGGTAAGCGATGCACAGGAATCGACTGAGACATCGATTGCCGATGTTGTCGAAGAGACCGGAGGAGATGAGGCGCTGGCGACTTCCATTGACGAAACAACATCTAGTGCAGTTCCCGAAGAAAAGACCGAGGCTGCTATTGATCCTCCTCAAACGACAGTAGCTTCAAATGCGGAGGGTTCCACCGGCGGGATTGAAATAGAAACATCTTCAGTTGAAGATACAGCGGTTGAAGTTGAGAAGAGCGATGAGGAGACCCCGAAGTCGGTTCAGGTCGAAAGCGAACCAGCTCCAGCAAAAGATGAGGCCCAGTCACACGATCGCGATGTGGAGCACGATCACGAACCGCATCATGAAGAAGAGCACCATGACGACCATGAAGACGAAATAGACTACGAGCATCTTGAGAAGGATCAGATCGAAGAGCACTTAGCTCAAATCTCCAGGGATGACGACATTCGGAAGATTGATCGCCATCTGAAGCCAATCAAGGCACGTTTTGACCTCTTGTTCGCTACGGAGCGTGCGCAGGCGCTAGAAAAATTTCTTGCAGAGGGTTTTGAGGAGGAAGATTTCGAATACCGGGAAGACGATCAATCTCAAAAGATTCACGCATATCTGGAATTACTTCGAGACAAACGGCAAAAGTTCTACGCCGATCGCGAACGTCAGAAGGAAGATAACCTGAAGAAGAAAGAGGAGATACTTGAGAAAATCCGCGAACTCATCGACGGAGAAGAGTCTGATATCAGTATCAAGGGAGTCAAGGAGCTTCAGGAAGAGTGGAAGAGCATTGGACCCGTACCTGGTCAGCACAACAAGACACTTTGGGCCAATTACAATGCGCTACTCGATCGGTTCTACGACGCCCGAAGTATCTATTTCGAGCTTAAGGATCTTGATCGAAAGAAGAATCTTAAACTCAAGTTGGACATTTGCGAGAGAGCAGAAGCACTTGATCAGATGGACAACATTAAGGAGGCCGTAGTCCAGCTCAACGAGCTGCACGAGGAATTCAAACACGTCGGACCGATTCCTCGGGACGAACAGGAAACGGTTTGGCAACGTTTCAAATCGGCATCTGATAAGATCTATGTCAAGCGCAAGGACTTTGTTGATGAACTGAAAAAATCGCTGCTCGAAAACTTCGAAAAGAAGATGACACTTGCTGACGAGGCGGAGAAGTTCATTTCTTTCGAGTCAGACCGCATCAGCGAGTGGAACAAGAGAACCAAGGAAATACAGGAGCTCCAGCGACGTTGGGAAGCTGTCGGAGGCGTACCGCGTGATAAAGCCAAGCTGGTTAACAAGAAGTTTTGGGGTGGGTTCAAGCAGTTCTTTGCTCATAAGAGCGCTTTTTTCAAGAAGTTCGAGGCCCAGCGTGAAGATAATCTGAAGAAAAAGCAAGAACTGGTCCAGCGAGCTGAAGAGATGAAGGAGAGTTCTGACTGGCAAAGTACCACGGAGCAATTCAAGAAGCTCCAGGCAGAATGGAAAGATATTGGTCCCGTGCCGGAGAAATTCAGAAATAGCATTTACGAGGAATTCAAAGCTGCTTGCGACCATTTCTTCGACCGGCGCCGAGATCAAAACAAAGAGCAAAATCAGGAGTACGAAGAGAACTATCAGCAAAAGCAAGTCATTTGTAATTCGATAGCGCAATTGGCCCAAACGGAGGACTTGGATCAGGACTTGTTGTACGATTTGATCGATCAGTACAATTCAATTGGATTTGTGCCTAGGAATGTGATGAGGAAGATTCAAGATCGCTTCAATCAGGTCACCGCCCAGGTCATCAATTCCTCAGCGCTGGACGATGAAGACCGAAATGAGCTCAAGATGAACATAGAAGTCAGTCGTCTCAAGGGAGGTCCCCATGCCAATCGTAAGCTTTTTAGAAAGGAAAACTCGCTGAAGCGTAAGATTGACAACCTTCAAAATGACATCAATACGTGGAAGACCAACATGGAATTCTTTGCTTCGTCGAAGGCTGCAGATCAATTGAAGAAGGACTTTGAGGTGAAGATCGAGCAAGCTCAGGAAGAATTGATAGTGCTCAGGAAGGAATTGCGCCTGCTCAACCAATAACACCTAAAAAAGCCACTAGCACGATTGCATAAGACGAGTGTTCGTCTATCTTTGCAGTCGCTTTTAAAAAAAAGCATTCTAGTAGCCTCCATAGCTCAGCTGGCCAGAGCAACGCACTTGTAATGCGTGGGTCGTTGGTTCGAATCCGACTGGGGGCTCCATAAAGTAGAAAAAGCAGATTTCACGACGATCCGGACTAGAGGACGCTTTGAAAATCTGCTTTTTCACTTTATGGTCATGAAGTGATCTGAGCGCTGCGAAAATCTACTTCATGACGCCCCCTCTTCAGATAACGTACTTTAGCAATATGTTCCTCCCATATTGTGTTTACATCCTTTTCAGTCATCATGATCACCAATTGTACATTGGTTACTCTGCCAATCTGGATGAGAGAATCAAAGATCACAACCGAGGTGGCGTTTTTAGTACGAAGGGGAGAAGGCCATTGGAATTGATCTATTGCGAGTTTCATAAGTCAAAAACGGATGCCTCAAGAAGAGAAGAGTACTTGAAGACCACCGCCGGCAAGAAAGCAATCAAATTGATGCTTAGAAACTCGCTGAAAGAATTGAAGTATAGGCATCGATTGGACTAACAAGCGTCGGGTCTTACTTGTAATCAGTAGATCGCTACGGTTCGACGACTCGACCGGGTGGCCGGTGCCATTCGATCCGGGGCGGTCAGTTGGTTCTTCAATAATCAGAGTGAGTTGGTGATTTTGTACTTTTTTCAATTGAATATCTCTACCCATGCATGGGGAGATTTCGCGAAATTTTCTAGATTCCAAAAGTGGAAGTACCCAACTATCAACACATCATCGAGCAGGTCTATCACGAAACTTTACCCATGAACGAGACGGGTGAGGTAGCACAGTATATACCAGAGTTAAGCGGCGTCGACCCCAATCAATTTGGCATCCATATTTCGTCTTTGGACCAGCAGGCGTTTGGCATTGGCGATTATCAGACCAAATTCTCTGTCCAAAGTATTTCAAAGGTGTTCCTTTTAGCCCTTGCATACGATTCGCTTGGCGAGCGACTATGGAGGAGGGTGGGTGTGGAGCCTTCGGGTACGCCATTCAACTCGCTGGTGCAGTTAGAGCATGATCAGGGTATTCCGAGAAATCCCATGATCAATGCCGGGGCGATTGTGATTTGTGACATCCTGATTTCCAACTTCGAAGATCCGAAAGCGGAGTTGATGAACTTCATCCAACAAGTTTGCGAGAGTAAGGAAGTCACTTATAACAATGGTGTAGCGATCTCGGAGGAGGCGACGGGCTACCGCAACCATGCCCTTATCAACCTGATGAAGTCATTTGGCAATATCCAAAACAATATTGCCGATGTGTTGTCGCTTTATTTTTTTAGCTGCGCATTGGAGATGACCTGTGAGGAGCTGTCAAAGTCATTCTTATTTCTTGCCAATGATGGGATCAATCCATTATCCGAGAGGAGAGTTTTATCGCTCGCTATGAGTAAGCGGATCAATGCAGTGATGCAGACGTGTGGCTTTTACGATGAAGCGGGGGAGTTTTCATTCCGAGTGGGGCTACCTGGGAAGAGCGGCGTCGGAGGAGGTATCGTAGCTGTACATCCGGAGTATTTTGCTATTTCGGTGTGGAGCCCAAAGCTCAATGCCAAAGGCAATTCACATAGAGGTTTAAAGTTTCTTGAGCAATTTACTACGGTGACGGGGCAATCTGTGTTTTAATTCGACCCCTCTGTGAATGATAAGGAGGCGAAGAGCGGGCCTCGAAGGGACGGTGCAGTACGGTGGGTGGTCACTTCCGCTTTAACTTTTGGTGCATATGACATTGAATTTACGCACTTGCCTGGCGCTTTTCGGATGCATCCTGCTCGGATGCGATAGGGAACCCTCGGCAGTCGATACTTTGGATGGGGAGTGGGCAATAGCCAACGGGACCAAGAGCAATACAAAATATTCGCGATTGGATCAGATCAACCGGGACAATGTGTCTCAGCTTACCTTGGCGTGGGAGTATAAATCCGACGAACAGGGCTACTCCATCGAGTGCACACCCATTATCGTAGAAGATGTATTGTATGCGACCTCACCGAGACTAAAGGCCTTCGCGCTCAATGCTGCTACTGGTGATGAATTGTGGAAGTTTGATCCATTTGACTATGAAGGAGATGATCGTAGAATGAGACTCGCTCCTGTGGTGAATCGAGGGGTGACTTATTGGAAAGGAGAGGACGAACGAATCTTCTTCGGTGCAGGGCCTTACCTCTATTGTCTCAATGCGAAGACCGGAGAGCTGATGGATGGATTCGGTATTCGAGGAAGGATCGATCTGCTGGAGGGCTTGGATCGAGAAATGCATGAACTCACCATTTCCGCGACCTCGCCCGGGGTGATTTACGAAGACCTTCTGATTGTAGGCGCGATGTTGAGTGAGCACGGAGGCGCCGTAGCACCTGGCCACGTTCGTGCTTTCGATGTGCGGACGGGAGAGCGGAGGTGGATTTTTCATACGATCCCACATCCCGATGAACCTGGGTACGACACGTGGCCACCTGATGCCTGGAAAATCTTCGGTGGCGCGAATGCCTGGGGAGGTTTCTCCTTGGACGAGGACCGAGGTTTGGTTTATTTTGGTACGGGTTCCGCTTCGCACGATCACTTTGGGATCAACCGTATCGGGGCCAATCTATATGCCAATTCAGTGGTGGCCCTTCGTGCCGGCAGCGGTGAGTATGTCTGGCACTACCAGTTGGTCCATCACGACTTGTGGGACTATGATCTACCCACTCCTCCAAATCTAGTAACCGTCAAGCATGAAGGTAAGTCCATTGACGCAGCTGCGCAGGTAACAAAGATGGGCATGCTCTTCCTTTTCGATCGAGAGACCGGCAAGCCGATATTTGAGATTGAGGAGAGACCCGTTCCCCAAACGACCGTGCCTGGCGAGGAGACCTGGCCGACGCAACCTTTTCCTACCAAACCTAGGCCTTATGCGCGTCATGGCTTCACGGAGCAGGACATTACGACCAGGACGCCGGACGCCCACGATTTTGTAAGGTCTAATTATTATGAGCAATTTGGTGACGCCACCATCTACGATCCCCCAAGTTTTGAAGGAGATATTGTCCATCCACAATTCAATGGCGGCACCGATTGGGGTGGTGCCTCTGTAGATGTGGAGACAGGCTGGTTGTATGTCCCATCCAGTAGCGAGCCAGAGTTGATGCAGGTAATTAAGTCTCCGGAGGGCTCGGATTTCCCGTTTAAGGTGACGGGGCACCAACCGATCAAGGACAATGAAGGATACCCGATCAGTACGCCGCCGTGGGGGACATTGAGTGCGATTGATCTCAATAGCGGAGTAATTATGTGGCAAGTGCCTTTCGGCAGATACCTAGATCTGAAAGGGTACGATTTCGCTACGGGAACTTTCAATATGGGCGGGCCAGTGGTGACACGTGGAGGACTGGTTTTTTTGGGAGGATCCATGGATGAAATGTTCAGGGCACTGGACAAAGAAACCGGAGCGCTACTTTGGGAGACCAAGCTTCCCGCCGGAGGCTACGCCACTCCGGCGACCTACGCGATAGATGGAAAACAATATGTAGTGATAGCAGCTGGGGGTGGCGGTAAACCAGGTACTAAGGGAGGGGACTCATACCTTGCATTTACCCTGCCTGATGAGGAAACGGCTGTGCGAGAGCAGGTATCAAGTGCACCGATGGTCGCAGAGGACTTCGGAGCTTCGCTGTACACCTCCCGATGCTCATCGTGTCACCAATACAACGGGCAAGGGCTAGGGGATCAATACCCGCCGCTGATCAATAACGAATGGGTCACCGGTGAGAAAGATCATTTGATACGGATCATATTGGGCGGTATGACCGGTAAGCTATTGATTGATGGAGTGGAGTACAATGGCGCTATGCCGCCATGGGGACCATTTTTGGAAGACGATGAGATTGCAGCTCTGGCTACTTACGTAAGAAGTTCTTGGGGCAATAGTGCAACTCCTATTTCGGCGGAGGAGGTCGGGACCATTCGACGGCAGTCGAGTGATCATGTAGGTCTATGGACTGCAGAGGAATTACGTGGGCAATAGACGACTGACTTAAAATTTAATTCAAATTTTCTAGGTAAGAAAACAAAGACTCCTTTAGATTTAAAGTGAGTATACTATAGTGAGTGAGTACTTACTAACCATTAAAGACTCGGCTTCGAATGAAAAAGGTATTCTGGTTCTTCTCTTTCTTCTTATTCCTACTCCTTGTTTCCCCCCTATACTCCAACCTGTCATCAACTGGGATGGTGTCTGCAAAGCCGCCTCCCGTTAACACAGCCGCCGAACTCTCGACAAGTAGCGCCATAGCTTTTGACAAGATGATGGACGTGCTCACCCATCAGCGATGTGTGAATTGTCATCCTTCCGATAATGTTCCCAAGCAATCGGAGGCTAGCCATGCCCATCGCTTTGATATTTCAAGAGTCAATGGTCAGGGCGCAACCAATTGCAATACATGTCACCAAGCTTCCAATAACCTATACTCTGGCGTGCCAGGCGCTCCAGACTGGGCCCTAGCACCTCACACGATGCGCTGGGAGGGTTTAAGTCGTATCGAAATTGCCAGATCGATGATGGATCCAGCTACCAACGGCAATCGATCCCCTGAAGACATCATGCATCACCTGACGGAACACGAGTTGGTGCTTTGGGCGTGGGAACCGGGAGTTGACGCGGAAGGGAAGCCTCGCGAACAACCACCGGTACCGAAAGACGAGTACATCAAGGCGGTAAAGGAATGGATTGAGGCCGGTGCGATTATCCCAGAAGAAACAGTTAACTGAACGAAATTATACACTAGACCTATGAAGATTTCATTTTCTATTAATGGCCAACCTCAGACTGTAGATGTAGAGGAGGAAACTCCACTGCTATGGGTGGTACGGGATGTGTTGGGATTGAAGGGTACAAAATTTGGTTGCGGCAAAGCGGCATGTGGCGCGTGTACTTTGCATATCAATGGGGAGGCGGTCCGCTCCTGCTCATTTGCGGTCAAGTATGCAGAGGGCGCAAATGTGACCACGATTGAAGGTTTGGGCACCAACGAAAATCCGCATCCCGTGCAGCAGGCGTGGGTTGAGGAGATCGTTCCACAGTGCGGCTATTGCCAGCCTGGCTTTATGATGGCCAGTGCCGCCCTGCTATCCAAAGTGGCCGATCCTACCGATGATGACATAGACAATCATATCATCAATATCTGCAGATGTGGTACCTATTACCGCATGAGGAAGGCCATCAAGCGTGCTGCTACTATCCAAAACTCCAAAACATCTAACTCCTAAATCATGGGTAAGAAGAAATTTTCACGTCGTAAGTTCATTGCCAGAACACTGGCAGGATCCGGAGGTCTTTTCGTTGGCTTAAGCCTCACTGGCTACATAGCACGTAACCCTATTCGTCGGCAAATCAACAAATTCGTTGATGAGGGAGAGTCACCTTATCAGGGAGATATATCGGATCCGATGCTTTGGTTTGAAGTCACCGCGGACAATAAGCTAACATTGTTTTCTCCAAAGGTGGAAATGGGCCAAGGCAGTTTCACAAGCCTTGCGCAGATAGCGGCAGATGAGTTGGAACTGGACATGAGTTTTATCAAAGTGGCTCACGCTCAATCTGGGACTGGCAACCTGGATCAGTTCGCTACAGGTGGTAGCACGACCATCAGAGGTTTATGGCAGCCCTTGCGGGTACTTAGTGCCACTCTACGGGAGATGCTGAAGGCTGAAGCTGCCAGGAAGTTGGATGTTCCCGTCTCGTCGTTGAAAATGGAAGATGGAAAGATTACCGATGGTTCCAGGTCCCTGACGCTTGGTGAGGTCGTGGAAGGGGTCGAAGAATGGGTGGTACCTGAGGCACCGGCAGTGAAAGATGTCACCGAATATACACGTGTTGGGAAGCCTGTACCACGGGTGGATCTCAATGACAAAGTTTTTGGAGCCCCTATTTTTGGGATGGATGCTGAAATGCCAGGAATGCTCTATGGAGCCATCGTGCGATCAACGCGGGTAGGTGCTCGTTTTATGGGTGCGGATACGAGCAAGGCAGAAGGCATGCCTGGCGTGGTCAAGGTCGTATTGGAACAAGACTTTGTGGCAGTGGTTGCAGCTTCCTATACCCAGGCCATCGATGCGAAACGCAAAATTGAACCGAAATGGGAGGTCGATCGCAGTTGGACCACGGGGGACATAGAAGAGATGATCACTGTAGGCAAAGGACAGCCATACGTCATTCAGAAGAATGGCAGCCCGGCGGAGATCTTGAATGCTGACGGTGTCTATACGGCCGAGTACCGTAGCCCCATCGGTGCCCATGCACAGATTGAACCTCACGTAGCCGTCGCGCACGTCAAAGGTGATCAGGCTGACGTCAAAATGTCGACACAAGTGGTTCGTATTACCAGGGATCAGGTTGCGAACCGTTTAGGAATTGATAAGGAAAATGTGAACATCGTTCCGGCCTTTCTAGGTGGTGGGTTTGGCGGTCGCCTGGAGACGCCCATTGCGACTTACGCGGCGGTAATTTCGAAAGCCGTAGGGAGACCTGTCAAGTGCTTCTATGAGCGCCAGGAGGAGTTTCAAAATGATACATTCAGACCACCAACGCACAATGTACTGAAGGCCAAACTGACTGATAATGGCTCCATTGCGGCCATGGAACACAATGTGTCCAGCGGTGCGGTGGCCTGGGGCTCACCGATGCTGCCCGGTTTTCTTGAAACTGTGCTGGGTGCTGACCTTGGGGCCTGGAGGGGAGGCATGATCCAATACGGGGCCATCCCTGATTTTCAGGCGATATCTTGGAAGGTAAATCTGCCCTTTGCCACAAGTTGGTGGAGGAGCCTGGGGCTGCTTGCCAATACTTTTGCCGTAGAGAGTTTCATGGATGAGCTGGCCGAGCAGGCCGGTAAAGATCCCGTACAATTTCGATTAGAACATATACAGGACAATAAGGCGGGGCAAAGATTAAAAGGCGTGATCCAGGCCGTGACGGAGCGCTCGGGATATCGGGACAAAAGTACCAACGGTGTGGCGATGGGCTTTGCTGCTTCTACCGATGCGGCCACGCCAGTGGCCATGGTGGCCCAGGTGTCGATGGACGGATCCGAGATCCGTGTAGAAAAGGTGACCTGCGCAATGGATCCTGGCCTTTCTGTGAACCCAGATCAGGTAAAGGCCCAGGTGGAGGGGTGCATCATCATGGGAATCAGTGGCGCGGTTTACGAGCGCATGTATATCGAAGACGGGCAGCTACGACCTGTTATCTATGGTCCTTACGAAATGGCTCGCATGAAGCATGCACCCAAGGAGATAGATGTGATTTTGCTACAGGGAGATGAAAATCCTGGGGCCGTCGGCGAGCCCCCGCTAGGTCCGGTTGGGGCGGCCATTGCCAACGCTGTGTACCGATTGACGGGTGAGCGTAGAAGGGAGATGCCATTGAGTCAGGCCTTAGCGTAGGCAGCTTCGGTCCACGCCGGCCGACTTATTGCGCTTTTAGCTTCGTACAACATTTAGGGTTTACGAGGAGCCTCTTTCCATGAGTTTGGAATATGTTTTGGCTTATCGTGTTGCGTTTGCGCAAACGTTTCCTGATCATTGTAGGGTGATTCTAACCGAAATGATAAAATGGATTACTCGCCAATCGCCCGGATTCTTTTCTTCGTTGCGTTCATCTTCCTGCAGGCTACCATTGGATTCGGGCAACGTCATCTGAACTCCGGCATCAAAGTCAAAGTGGTCCCCGATCCAGTTGTCGCTATTCACTTTGATCACCCCTTACGGGAATGGCACGGATTCGGTGTCAATTATGTCGAAGCTTGTCAAACCAGGGACTACGACCTTTTCCAGCAAGATTATAGCGGCTTCAGTTTTGCCACGGAGGAGGCGAAACGCACGATCATGGAATTGGTTTGGGGAGCAGATGGATTGCGACCAGCGCTCACGAAGCTTTTTCTCGACCCCTTCCACGAAGGCAAGACCAGAGCTGGCAACGACAACGATGATCCCATGGACATTGATTTGGCAGGTTACGATCATGAGACAACTACTCGTCATATGCGGTACTTCAACACAGTGGGGCAAGAAATGATGAAGACGTGGGGAGGCACTATGCAGGCACTCGTTACATTGTATGCGCCCGCGCCGTGGATGACCCGTCAGGGATATGTCCTTGGAAGAGACCTTGCTGAGACGGAAAAGGCTGAAGTCGCCGAGTACATGGCCTCATGGGCAAAATTTCTCATTGAAAGAGAAGGGCTACCCGTTAAGTACTTGTCTTTTCACAATGAAGGCGACGCCTACTATAGATGGCCTCGGGACGGCAGCAATCCTGGGGAGGATCACAGAGATTACAATTCTTATTGGACGCCAGATCAGGTAGTGGAGTTTTTGAAGCTCACCAGAAGAGTATTGGATGCCAATGGATTGGAACAGGTAGGTTTGACTCCGGGAGAGACGCAGACATGGTTTCGTTTTGATCAGTGGGGTTACGCAAGTGCGATCTATCATGATCAGGAAGCGCTAAATAATCTTGCATTGATGACCAGCCACAGCTTTGCGTTTCTAGATGAGCCCCAATCTGTCTATTATGGGGATTATCGTAGCATAGGGCAAGATCTTATCCATCAGAAGAAACCTGAGATTCCCGTTTGGGTGACCTCGCGGCCCTGGACTTCTGGTCCTGATTTCGTCGAAAACTTCAGGCGCGACATCTATGAATCCAAGGCAAATGGCATTATTCCATGGGCCCTGATTGCTGGAGCGAAGCAATGGCTTCAGACCAATGGTGAGTACGCTGATGGTTCTATGGATAAGGCATTTGTCATTGGTGAAGACGGAGAATTGACCGTTACCAAGAACTATTTTTACTACAAGCAAGTCACCAGAGCCGGCCAGCCAGGCAGAGATGTAGTGGAAGTGATCAGCTACGACCCTGCCATAGGGGTGATCGCCTTTGAGGGCGAGGGTAGCCATATGGTCCTGACCAACAAGAGCGACAAGCCAAAAGATGTGCGTATCACCCTGCATAATGCCACCTCCAGAAGGTTTGAGGCTTTCAGAACTTCCAACACCGAAGACTACGAAGGAATAGGAATATTCGAACCGTCTCAATCGCACTTAGCGTACACCGCGCCTCCCCGATCGGTGACCACTTTTTTTGGTAAGTAGCCTCGTAGATCTCTGATGGAGACATAGTAAGGGTCTGCATGTCTGATATCATCATTAAATTGAGTGGTTAAAAAGATAATAGGACTTGATACCTTTCCTTCGCCTGCTCTTCAAACTGCTCCCGTGGTTGCTTTTCCTTGGACTGCTCGCGTGGGTTGTATTGAGTCAAAGTGCCTCATCATTTTGGGTTTCTGGCTCCAAAGAGACTTACCAGAGTACGTTGCTCACGAGAGTCGAGCGAATTGGACGATTGGAGTTGGTCCAGTTCAGCTTTCAAGAGGTCACGGAGATGAAGAAGATCAGTGACTACGTGGACTTGAAGCTCTTTAAGTACAAACCACTACCTGATGCAAAGGCGGTGCTCATCAGCCAAGGAGTGGCGACAGGCTGTGTTGATCTGACGCAGATCCAATCTTCTGATCTTGTGGTCGAGGGAGATACGGTGTATTTGACTTTGCCTGATCCTGAGCTTTGCCATTTCAAAGTCGATCTGGAGAAGTCACGTATCTACGATTTACAAATCAGTTACATGACGGAGGATGAGCAGCGTGATTTTATCCAAGAGCTCTACAAGGTCGCGGAGGAGGAGATTAAGGATGCTGCCATGAAGGCGGGTATTTTGGAACAAACCAGGGAAAGTGCGCATGCCATCTTGCGGCCTATGTTAGAGAGCATGTCCGGAAAGGTAGTATTGGTTTCATTCGAATCTAGTGCCATCCCTGCAGAATTTCAGTTGCTTGAACAAGGAGAGTGAGCAATGGGCTTGCTCATGAGGGGAAGAGGCGTTCTTGCCGGTTTATGCCCTGAAAAAAGGTAATACTGCCTCTCTCCTGAAAGAAACCGCAGTATCACCTCAAGTTAACATCAGTGAATCAATGAATAATTTACCTTCGTTACCGAAAGTACTGTAAATCTAAGAATAAAATTATTACTCTAAAGCAATTTTATTATTCATTGCTATATTTAAGTCGGCAATAGATAGAAATATCTATTTCCAGGGCCGATAATTAGCGAAAGAAAAGGGTCAACGGTTCAGCCGTTGGCCTTTTTTTACCCCAGAACCAGTCGTGGTAGCCAATCAGTTTTGAGAAACAAAAATTTATTTTCAAGTGGAGAAATACTATCTTCACTACTGGACTCGCCTAAAAACCATGACATGAAAAAGACAACTACTTACCTCAAGGGTATCATTATCACCATGATGTGTTCCGTTTTCCTTGTGAGTTGTGGAGATGATTTTGACGAAATTGAAACGGAATTTTTTGCAGTAAGATCAGCTCCAGCAGATGGTGGGGGTACCGAGACACCAGAGCAGAAGCTTCCCACTTTAAAGGTGAATCTCTTCAAGGAATTACTCGAAGAGGCCGAAGATGACGATGAGTCTGATGATGATGACGAAGAGGATGATGACGATTAAGGTTGATTTGACGAATTAAGAGAAAAGCAGTGCGTGCCGATTTGTAGAAGTGCGACACCAATCAGGAACTATTTGATAGTATCGGTTTCTGGATGAATGAGAGTCAGGTTGTCTGACCTGAGAGTAATGATGCCAATTCGGATGTCTGAGCTGGCGATTTGAAAAACGCTAATTATAGGAAAAACTACGTTTTGAGATCATTTTTGATCATATGGATAGTCCTGGTATACGCCGGAGATACCCTGTCTCAGACGGTGACGAAGGGGATAAGCGAAGAAGTGGCCATAGTCATTGACCGCTCCAAAGCCCTTACGTTCGAAGATCCTATGGGGGCATTGTCTTCATTGGATAGTCTCCTCTCTATTGCAGATTTGAACCAACGAGAATTCACCGAGGTCCACTTTACAAAGGGTCGAATCTATTACCTGGGCCTTTTGGAAAAGGACAATGCGATTCTGTCTTTTTACCAGTCATTGCGTTACTCACGCCACATTGACGATACGAAGCGTAAAAATGGTATCCTCACCTTTCTCGGAATCTGCTATTCGAATTTGGCTCATTACGATTATGCCCAAGAGTACTATGCGGAGGCGTTGACGCTGGAGCTGGATCCGAAAACCAGACTCATTACCAGTTACAATCTTGCCCAAACGCTTCGGTATAATGAAAAATACGACTCTGCACTGTCAATGCAACATCAACTTGAACCCGAATTTAAGCGGCAAGAGATGGAGAAGTATCTGGTCTGGAGTCAACTGGAGAGCGGTGCAAACTACGTTGGAAAAGAAGATTGGTCGAATGCCCTGATTCGATATGGTGCGCTCAAGGAAAGGGCTGAAGAAACGCAAGATTTGAACTTGATGGCGAAGGCGCTCCATAGTCTCGGTACCATACATCTTGGAATGGAGGACTTCGAGGAAGCTCGTGATTATTTCTTGAAAGCGCTGCCTTTGAAACTAGCGGAAGGCGATCAAGCGCTACTTCTGACGACCTACAATAACCTTGGCCTACTAGAGCGTCTAGAGGGCAACCACTTGCAGGCCAGAGAGTATTGGAAGCAAAGTGCCGACCTCGATCCAAGACAGGTAGATATTGTTATGTTGGTGGACAATGTAAAGGCCGTCATCGAGATCAGCGAAGAATTGGGAGATACAGAAACTGCCTATGATTACAGTATCCGGTTAAATGATATCATGGTACCTATGATCGAGACGCAGGAGCGTCTGGAGGAGCTGCATACGCAATATGTGGTCGAGAAAATCAGAACCGAAATCGAAGCATTTGAGCTAAAGGAGTCCCTGACTATCGCGCAACTGCGCATTTGGTTGATCGCATCAGTTTTGACGTTACTTATCGTGATCAGCGCTTTGATTTATTGGATTTTGAAAAAGAGACAACGACTGGATGATTCTGTGATAGAACATTTGAAGGAGAGAGACCAATTGCTCTACTACATCAGTTATCGTTACCATGTAGATGTGCCCTCCATGTTGCGCGAAATGCGCGGTGAAGACAATCTTGCTTCCTAATCCAAAAATTATTCAGGTCTCTTTTGACCAAGAGATTCCAGCAGTCGGATGTACTTGTCTTTTAATTCCAAATTCTCCCTCAGAAGATCCTGATTCGCCTGCTTCTGCTGTATGTATAGGCGTCTAATCTCTTCCGAACTCAATTCATCAAGGTACTGGTAGCGGACATGTTCTGCCACCCCATCGTCAATCCACGAGTCGATTTGCCTGCTTCTTTCTTCCTCGGAGTTCTGAGAAGATTTTGATGTGTCTTTTCGAAAGACAGAGTACTTCGACATATCCAGATGCATGAACTTGCTGGGGTCGAGCTTGAAGTAGTCCATGATCTCAAGGTACTTTTCTAGCTTAGGCAAAGCGCCACCCTCGTAAGAGTTGACGTTTGACTTGCTCAAGTGGAAAAGCCTTCCAAATTGCTCTTGAGACATACCGTGCTGAGCACGCAAATACTTGAGGTTTTTTTGAAAATAGTTCAAGATCGCTTGGTTGAAAGTATTCCCTTCGCTATCATTGAACAATAAAATTGCTCTTGATCAATATTTTTGCTCTTAATGAAGAGAGTGGTATTTTCCCGATGTTGATTTGTAAAATTATTGGTTTTTGGTAACACTTCCATTGAATGAGAAGGTCAATGTAGTGTGACTTGGTAATGGCAACGGGTGCTCATGTAGGGCATCCGTCGCTTTTTTGAGTAAAAAAATTGTTTTCGTTCATAATTATTGCTCTTTTCCCAACCTTACCATTGACCGGTCATCTCATTTCCCATGGGTGCATGGAGAAGCTGATGCATCACACCAATTTCCACCTCTACGAAGCATTTGTCTTGTTCAAGGTCAGAAGCCAACTCTCCCATTGTGAATTTCATGTGACAGCTGACCCATACGTTGCTGATTGCTTGTGCGTGATTCCATGGGGTTGGACCTCGTCGGGTAAGGCTGCTACTGCTCATACATTCCCTTGATCATCTGATCTCCAACTTGCCCCTGGAGCTTGGCGTGCCGGCACGCGTGCCTAATAGTTAGTCCTCCGATTTTATCGGTATCCCATGATCATTCTTTCGGCGAAAGTGTCGCTGCTTTCGTTCCCAGGTTTGCATAGCGAAAAGCATCAATTAAGCTCCTTCATCCGGCCAAACGTTAGGGTCGGCTCTTAAGCGTCGACTGGATCAAAACTAACATATTTGATGCAACCTCCGGAAGTCCTGATGATTGTTCCCTATTAAAAGGCCACTTGGGAAAGACAAAACTGGGTAAATTAGACAGGGAATGATTCCTTGGTTTACATCTTAAAGATCAGAGAAAAGCGTATGCAGATAAAAGAACAGCCGAAGCAATATGACGTCATTATCGTGGGCTCGGGCGCCGGTGGAGGGATGGCTACTCATACTTTGGCAAATGCCGGCCTGAAGGTGGCCGTAGTAGAGGCAGGTCCCTATTTTGACCCGGCCGACCCGGAGCAGCGAACCCAATTGAGATGGCCCTGGGAATCCCCTCGCCGGGGTGCGAGTACTGTGCGACCGTTTGGAGACTTTGATAGTGCTTATGGTGGATGGGAGATCGATGGTGAGCCCTATACCACCACAGAGGGTACGAAATTCGACTGGTTCCGCTCACGAATGTTGGGCGGGCGAACGAACCACTGGGGACGTATCTCTTTACGTTTTGGCCCTTTGGATTTCAAAAGGAAGAATGTTGACGGACTTGGAGAAAATTGGCCCATCGGATACGATGAGGTTAAACCCTACTACGATAAGGTCGATAAGCTCATTGGGGTCTTTGGTACACGAGAAAATATTGCGAATGAGCCCGATGGGTTTTTTCTTCCTCCGCCCAAACCTCGATTGCACGAACTGTATTACTCCAAAGGAGCAAAAAAGGTCGGTGTGCCTGTCATCCCTTCGCGATTGTCCATCCTGACCAAGCGAATCAATGAAGATCGAGGGGTCTGCTTTTATTGTCGTCAATGCAGCCGCGCGTGCATGGCATCTGCCGACTTCTCATCGGGAACAAGCCTTATTTTTCCCGCCCAGCGAAACGGCGGCCAGATCGACTTGTTCACTAATGCTATGGTCCGTGAAGTGCTGACCGACGAAGAAGGAAAGGCGACTGGTGTCTCCTACGTTAGCAAGGAGGACCGAAAAGAATATCAGCTGAAGTCCAAGATAGTTGTGCTGGCAGCTTCGGCGTGTAGTTCTGCCCGTATCCTGCTGAACTCCAAGAGCAAGGTGCACGAAAATGGTCTCGGGAATTCGAGTGATGTGGTCGGTAAGTACCTGCATGACTCCACGGGCAGTGACCGTATGGCTTTTGTTCCTGAGCTGATGGATAGAGAGATCTACAATGAGGACGGTGTGGGTGGTATGCACGTCTACACCCCGTGGTGGCTCAATGATGCTAAACTTGATTTTCCTCGCGGCTATCATATCGAAGTCTGGGGAGGAATGAGTATGCCTGCCTATGGATTTGGTTTTGGTGCCAACAGATTGGCGGAGTACCTGGGGGAAAGAGTTGGCGGCTATGGCAATAGCTTGCGAAAGGACGTGCGCCGCTTTTATGGTTCTGTGCTTGGGGTGTCGGGTCGCGGTGAGTGCATTGCGCGAGAGGACAACTATTGCGAGATTGACCCCAACAGGGTGGACGAATGGGGGATTCCTGTTCTACGATTCAATTACACCTGGTCCGACCACGAACGATTGCAAGCGAAGCACATGCATGAGACCTTTGAGCAAATATTTGATGCGATGGGTGGTGAGTTCCTGGGAGACGCCCCTGCGAAGGATCAGGACTATGGGCTACATGCCCCTGGTCGCATCATTCACGAAGTGGGCACAACCCTAATGGGAAATGATCCGAAGAAATCCGCAACCAATTCATTTCAGCAGTTGCATGATGTGAAAAATGTGTTTGTCTGCGATGGTGGGCCTTTTGTCTCCCAGGCAGATAAAAATCCGACCTGGACCATTCTGGCGTTGTCCTGGCGCACCTCCGAGTACATCATTGATCAACTCAAGCAGCAAAACATTTAATATCATGGATAGAAGAGAGAGTCTCAAAACCCTTTTTGTCGGTTCGCTCGCGGGTGGATTGGCGGTCACCGGCTGTGAACAAAAGACAACGCCCGAGTTGGAGGTTCCAGTGGATAGTAGCGTAGAAGGCTACGGAAGAACCCCTAAGGAGCAGGCGAGAGATGAGCAGCTTTTCTCGACTACATTCTTCACATCGCATGAGATGGAGACGTTGGCGACGCTATGCGATCTAATATTACCCCCTGGAGACGGCTTCGTATCGGCAACGGCAGCGGGTGTGCCGGAGTTTATGGAGTTCATCGTGAAGGATATCCCGACGCATCAGATTCCAATAAGGGGAGGTGTTATGTGGATCGACAGTTACAGCAACAATCGGTTTGGCTTAGAATTCAAGAAGTTGGAGGTCGAGCAGCAGCGACTCGTGTGCGACGATATTGCCTATCCGGATATCACCGAACCCTCGCTGCAAGCGGGTATCGCATTTTTCTCCTTAGTGCGAGATTTAACATTGACTGGATTCTACACCTCCAAACCGGGCATAGAAGAGCTTGGCTACAAAGGGAACACGCCAAACGTTTGGGATGGGGTACCGGACGAAGTACTCAAAGCACACGGAATGTCCTATGATGACGAACTGATGCCTCGCTACGTGGATCAAAGTAAGCGAACCGACGTTGCTTCGTGGGACGATGCAGGCAATCTACTGACCTAGTCTTTAGACAAGGACCTTGAGTACCTAGTGACAATGGAATGGGCCAGGTAATTGGAATTGATCTAGGGGGTACCAAAGTAGCAGCGGGTCTGGTTGGAGCGCGAGGCATCTTATCCACCAACAAACAGGCCGTTCGCGCCGATCTGAGCGAGCAGTCAGTGCTAGAAGACATTTATTCCGTTTTGGAGCCCTTTGATTTTTCCAGCGTTGCAGGGCTCGGTGTGGGGGTGCCGGGAACGGTGGATCCAGACAAGGGGATTGTATATGATATACAAAATATACCCTCTTGGAAAGAGGTTCCTTTGAAGTCATTGCTGGAGGAGCGATATGGACTGCCGGTGTATTTGAACAACGATTCTTTGCCTTGGGGGAGCGGATCTTTGGCAAAGGTCGGAACCATAGAACTTTCGCCGGTGTCACCATCGGCACCGGGCTGGGCACCGGGATCATCATAGATGGTCAATTATACCACGGGGCACATTGTGGGGCAGGAGAGTTCGGAATGATCCCTTATCGAGATGCGGTTCTCGAGCATTATGCCAGCGGTTCCTTTTTTACCAATGTATTGGGCGTGCCCGGTCAGGAGGTATATCATCGGGCGGAGAACGGTGACGAAGAAGCACTTGATTACTATTGCCAGTTTGGCCAACACTTAGGAGAAGCCCTGAAGATCCTGATGTTTGCTATTGACCCGAAGGTCTTTATTTTGGGGGGCTCCGTGGCAGCGGGGTTTCACTTCTTTGAGCAAGCCATGCGTCAGTCTATTGCAAGTTTTCCTTATCGAAATGTACTTGCTGACCTGACGATCGAAGTGAGCGATTTGACCAATAGTGCCATTCTGGGGGCAGCTGCGCTGGCATCCCAAAACACAGCCAGCCAAGAAAAAGATATCTGACGCCATCGGTTCTTTCTTCAATAACCAACCATCTATATGGAGCCGGGAATTGTTGAATACGCCCCTAAACCCGTAGCATTGGAAGCGGGCAAAACCTATGTATGGTGTCCGTGTGGAGCATCAGACAATCAACCATTTTGTGATGGTTCACACAAAGGGTCAGAGTTTGTTCCCAACGTCTTCACTGCTGAGCAGTCTTCTACAGTATATCTATGCATGTGCAAGCATACCGCCAATCCTGGTCTTTGTGATGGGAGCCACAGTAAGCTGTAACTGGCTTCTTTCCTGATCCCGAGAGGCCGAGCTTGCCCAGGACAATAGGCTACGTTGTACCGACGACCGGCCTACAGATCAAGACAAGGGAAGCGGTCTCTGGATGCTACCTGAAGGTAGTTCAAGGTAGGCAAGGTGCTGATTCAAGAAAGGCCTTTCTGAGTTCCATGCCGCGATGAATGGCATCTTGCTCCCAAGGCCGCTCCAAGTATCTGATACGGGAAACGTTTCGGAATCGCTCGCCTTTCCAGATGAAATCTTCTCGGTCGACTTTTTGCAGATCACCGATTACATATTGTTGTGCATGCACCATCTCATGGGCTAAAGTCGTTGATAGTTGAGAGAAGGTATTGCGTTTATTGAGATGAATCAGAAATTGATGCGGCTTTGTGCCGATGTCTGCATTCTGATATTGTATGATGCCAGCTCGATCATCTTCCAACTGCAAAGAGAGCACCACGCGGATAACAGAAGACGAATCAATCGCCAATTGGTCGGCGTAGAATAGGGCCTCTGCACGCAGGTCCAAGTGCCGTATTTCTTCACTCAAGATAACTAGCGGGAGACGATCAGGTGGTGTGGAAAGCGCAAAAGTGGGGCTGCAGGATAACCAACAGACGAGCAATAGTAGTAAGATGGCTTGACGTTTCATGATTTTTGAGTTTTGACGCTGCAGGAGGGTCAAGGCCAACATCGCTTGGAAAAGCTACCAGTCAATTCCTTTTGAGCGCCTACGGACTACTTGAGCGCCTACAAGAGAGTTGTTCGTTCCCCTCGCCAACAAGGTTGTATTAAGGGATAGAATTGTAAATAAACCTTGGCAATGAAACACTTGCCCTGACAACCTGAACGGTTCCAGCAATCTACCGAGAGGACTAAAGTGCTAGACTCTATCTCCCGTAACTAGGGCCAAACAGCACTCTATTCATCGCGTAAAGCCGAAT